>NZ_JBGCUL010000044.1:0-14709 GCF_054177685.1 Pseudomonas sp. P5_A2_2 | reverse complement strand
TCATTGTTCCGCGCCGAAAGCCGCTGGGGGCTGTACCACCATCGCGTCGATCACCCGCAACGCAACGACCGCGACTGGYTCTGCCATTGCCACCTGAAGAAAGACCAAAACGGTTTGATGAGCAGTTTCAGGAAAGCCGTCGAGCCTTACATCATCCCGCTGGATGCCGACGAGATGCAGGCCTACGACCGGTTGCGGGTCGGTGCCGATGCGGCTTGATGCCGACAACAAAAGAGAGACCGAACATGGCTTACCAACCCCAGGAAATCTTCTTTCGCTCCAACGCACCCGTCACGGTCGATGAAGACAAATGCATCGCCCACAAAGGCTGCACCGTGTGCGTCGACGTTTGCCCGATGGACCTGCTGGCGATCAACCCGGCCACGCAAAAGGCCTACATGGCGTTCGACGAATGCTGGTACTGCATGCCCTGTGAAAAGGACTGTCCGACGGGCGCTGTGAAAGTCGAGATCCCGTACCTGCTGCGCTGAAACACAAATCAATGTAGGAGCGAGCCTGCTCGCGATGAAGCCAGCACAGGCGACATCTCCATTGACTGCAAGAACGCCATCGCGAGCAAGCTCGCTCCCACAGGGGATCGAGGCCAGTGGCAAATCTTGTGTACACCAAAAAAACTGGGGGATCGAGGGCAGACGCAAGTCCTGCATACACCAGAAAAACCTGTGGGAGCGAGCTTGCTCGCGATGAGGCCAGCCCGAACAACCCAAAACGCCATCCGGCACCACCGGACGCCTGATTCAAGACACCCCTCGTTTCCCACCACGCCCTGATCGTGGCGGAGACGAACATCCAATAAATGATTCGAGGGGAAACACTCATGATGTTGCGTGCAGCTCTGGCCGGTCTGGTACTGGCTTCATTCACCCTGTCGGCCTCGGCCGAAACCATCCGCATTGCCATCGGCACCCAGGACACCACCATCAATTGCGCCGCTGGCGGCCTGTTGATTCGTGAGTTGGGCCTGCTGGACAAATACCTGCCCCACGATGGCCCCTACAAAGACGCCCAATACGAGGTGCAGTGGAAAAACTTCACCAGCGGCGCCCCCCTGACCAACGAAATGGTGGCCGGCAAACTCGACTTCGGCRCCATGGCCGATTTCCCCGGCGCGTTCAACGGCGTGGCGTTCGAAACGGCGGGCAAGCACAGCCTGTTCATCAGCGTGCTGTCGGGCAGCATCAAGGGCAGCGGTAACGGCATCGTGGTGCCAAGCGCATCGGGCGTGCAGTCGCTGGCAGAGCTCAAGGGCAAGACCATTTCCGTGCCGTTCGCTTCCACCGCCCATGGCATGCTGCTGCGCGCCGTGGCGGCCCAGGGCTGGGACCCGCTCAAGGACGTGAACATCATCGCCCAGCCGCCGGAAGTCGCCGGCTCCGCGTTGCAGGCCGGCAAGATCGATGCTCACGCCGACTTTGTGCCCTTCGCCGAACTGTTCCCCAGCCGGGGTTTCGCCCGCAAGATTTATGACGGTTCCCAGGCCAGCGCGCCGACCTTCCACGGCGCGCTGGTCGATCAGGCCTATGCGAAAAAATACCCGGAAATCGTCGTCGCTTACCTGCGGGCGAGTATCGAAGCCAACCAGCTGCTGGTGGCTGAGCCGGAGAAATACAGCGAGTTGATCGCCAAGGTCACCGGGGTCGATGCCGAGGTCAATTACCTGTTCCATGGCCCCCTCGGTGTGCAGACCCGCGACCTGAGCTGGAAGCCGGAATACCGTCAGGCCGTGGGCACCGCCATCGATACCCTCAAGTTGTTGAAGAAGGCCGATCGCGGTCTGGATCTCAACACCTTCATCGACGACCAGTACATCCGCGCCGCCTTCAAGGCCTCGAACCTGGACTACAGCGCGCAGCTTGCGAATTACCAGCCGACACCGCTCAAGTCCGTTGATGCCGCCAGCGGCCAAGCCATCACCGACTTCAGTCACGTGGCGGAAATCTGGGTGCGCGGTGAGCCGAAAGTCCGCCAGTACGCCTCGGCGCAAGCGGCGTTTGCCGCGCTGGCCAGCCTCAAGCAGGAAGGCAAGAACATCCGCGCGGTGTACGCCCAGGCCAGCGACAGCGGGATCAAGTTGCTGGCGGATCAGGCGTGGTTTGCCACCGATGGGAAAGGACAACTGAGTGCGTTCCTGCTCAAAGGCCAGGCCCAACAGTTCGCCACGGCGAAGGGCGGCAAGGTCTTCGACTTCACTGATGCCACTGCCCAGGCTGTGGCTGTTCGCTAATCGTCGAAACACCACAGTCCCTGTGGGAGCGAGCTTGCTCGCGATAGCGGACTGACATTCAACATCGAGGTTGAATGTGATGACCTCATCGCGAGCAAGCTCGCTCCCACAGGATTCTCGGGTTGAGAGGAAAAATTGTGTACCGATCATATTCACGCTGGATTCCCAGAGCCGCATCCTTGCTGCTCTGTCTCGTATTCTGGCAACTCGCCGCCAGCCACCACTGGAACCTCGGTCTGGTGACCTTCGCCAACGTCCCGACACCTCTGGCGGTCATTGAAGCCGCCCTAGGCCTCGGCGACTCCGGCAAGCTCGCGCAGCACCTGGGCAGCAGCCTCGGCCGGGTGTTCGCCGGTTACCTCGCGGCGCTGATCATCGGCGTGGCTCTGGGCCTGGCCATCGGCCGCTCGAAATGGGCCGAAGATCTGTTGCTGCCACCCCTGGAAGTGCTGCGCCCGATCCCGGCCGTGGCTTGGATTCCCCTGGCGATCCTGATGTTTCCCTCCTCGGAACTGTCGATGGTGTTCATCACCTTCACCGGCGCACTGTTCCCGATCCTGCTCAACACCGTGCACGGTGTCGAAGGCGTCGACCCACGGCTGATCGCCTCGGCGAAAAGCCTGGGGGCAGGGCGCCGGGCCATCCTGCTGGAGGTCGTTCTTCCGGGGGCTGCGCCCAGCATCATCACCGGCCTGGCCATCGGCATGGGCACTTCGTGGTTCTGTCTGGTGACGGCGGAAATGATCTCCGGCCAATTCGGCATCGGCTACTACACCTGGGAGTCCTACACCATCCAGAACTACGCCGACATCGTGGTCGGCATGTTGCTGATCGGCGTGCTCGGGATGGGCAGCAGCCTGTTGATCAAGCGTCTGGGCGGACTGCTCACGCCCTGGCATCGACCACGAGGAAAAGCCTGATGAGTGTTTTTCAACACCTGCAAGGGCGTATCGATATTCGCGGGCTGTCAATCAGCCTGGGCGAGGGGCTCGAGGCTTTCGAAGCAGTGCAGGGCCTCGATTGCCAGATCGAGCCTGGGCAGTTCGTGTGCATTCTCGGGCCATCCGGTTGCGGAAAATCGACCTTGCTCGGCGCCCTGGCCGGCCACCTGCAACCGCGCACCGGTACGCTGGATGTCGATGGCGCAGCGGTGTCGGGCCCATCGCCTCAGCGCGGCATGGTGTTCCAGCAGCACACCCTGTTTCCGTGGCGCACGGTGCGCGACAACGTGGCGTTCGGCTTGAAAATGCAAGGCATCGACAAGGCCGAACGGCACAAGGCGGCGGATGAAATCCTCGCCCTGGTGGGCCTCGAAGGTTTTGCCGAGCGCTGGCCCGATCAACTCTCCGGCGGCATGCAGCAACGGGTGGAAATTGCCCGGGTGCTGGTCAACCGTCCGCGCCTGTTGCTGATGGACGAACCCTTCGGTGCCCTCGATGCCCTGACCCGGTTGAACATGCAGGAACTGCTGCTGGACATCTGGACGCGCATCCGCACCACAGTGGTGTTTGTCACCCATGACATCGACGAAGCGCTGTTCCTCGCAGATCGCCTGCTGGTCATGAGCTCGCGCCCCGGCCGAATCATCGAAGACCTGCGCCTGGACTTCCCCAGGCCGCGCAGCACCGAACTGGTAACCCGCCCTGAATTCTCGCACCTCAAGCGCCATTGCCTCGAACTCCTGCGGCACGAAGACGGTCGGCAACTGCCGCGCCTGAACCCGCTCGGACTTCCCCCTGAAAACAAACTGCCGCGATTTGCCCTATGACCTCACTATTCGATGTAACCGATAACGACGACATTCTTGCCCTGCAACCACGCCTGACCGACGAGGATGCCGGTGTACGCCGGATCGCGCTGATCGAACTGGCCGATCTCGAGGAGCCGGACGGCCTGCAGTGGTTAATCAATCGACTGGTCGAAGACCCGATTGCAGACGTTCGCGCCGAAGCCGCGCGCCTGCTGGAGGCCTGGGAGGACGCGCCCGTGGTCGAGGCGTTGTGCCAGGCCCTGACGGATCCATCCCCGGCGGTGCAGGCGGCCGCTGCGCAAAGCCTCAGCCTGCTCAAGAGTGAAGCGGCGGGCCGGGTCATTCTGCCGTGGACCGGGCACGCCGACAGCGGCGTACGCACCGCCGCGTTCAGGGCGTTGCGCGAGTTGCGTTGCCCCGATGCCGCCGATGCGGCGGCCCGGGCACTGATTGATGAAAGCGCCAGCGTGCGCCGCGAGGCGGTGGGCGTGCTCGGCTGGCTCAAGCAGCTTGATGCCTTGCCGGCACTGGCGCGGCTGGCCAGCGCTGACCCGGACACTGAAGTTCGGCGTGCCGCCACCGGGGCCTTGGGCCTGGCGTCTGACACGCAGGTGCTGCCGGCCCTGCGCCAGGCCTTGCGGGACGCTGCCTGGCAAGTCCGCGAAGAAGCCGCCACCACCCTGGGCAAGGTCGGCCACCCCGACGCCGGCCCGGCCCTGATCGACGCCCTGGGCGACGATTACTGGCAAGTGCGTCTGCGCGCCACCCGCAGCCTCGGTCGCTTGCGTTTTGTACCGGCGCTCGAAGCACTGATCGACACCCTCGGCCACCGCATCAGCAACCTGCGCAAGGAAGCCGCGTTGGCCCTCGGCGAATTGAACGACCCAGGGGCCATTGCGGCATTGCAGGACGCACAAGACGACGGCGACCCTGAAGTGCGCAAGGCCGTGCGCATTGCCTTGAGCCAACTGCAATGAACCCAATGGCGATTGGCAATTCCCGCAGCAAACAGCAATTGAGACTGAACTGGCCGGATGGTCGCGAGCAAGTGTTCGAACACGCCGAATTGCGCCGCCAGTGCCCGTGCTCGCAGTGCCGGGCGTTTCGGTTGCGGGGGATGGCGCCGATGGTGGATGAGCGGGTTCAGGTGATCGAATTGCACTCGCAGGGGTATGGTTTGCAACTGGTCTTCAGCGATGGGCATGAGCGGGGGATTTATCCGTGGGCCTACCTGGCACAACTCAACCCTGTAGGAGCGAGCCTGCTCGCGATAGCGGACTGACATTCAATATCGATGTTGACTGTGCTGGCCTTATCGCGAGCAGTCGAGCGTCGACCGGCTGCTCCTACATGGTCCTTGCCAGGAAAAAGCCAAAAGAGTACAAATGTACTCCATGACGACTCTGACTCCCCGCCGTACCGCCATCCTGACCTTTATCCGCGATCGCATCGCCGAGCACGGTCAGCCTCCGAGCCTCGCCGAGATCAGCGAGGCGTTCGGTTTCGCCTCCCGCAGCGTGGCGCGCAAGCATGTGCTGGCGCTGACCGAAGCCGGGTTTATCGAGGTCAACCCGAATCAGGCCCGGGGCATTCGCTTGCTCGGGCAGCTGCCGCGTCCCGAGTTGCTGGACATCCCGGTGCTCGGTCGGGTCGCGGCCGGTGCGCCGATTGGTGTCGATGCGCAAATCCATAGCCGCTTGCTGCTCGATCCGTCGATCTTCTCGCGGGTGCCGGACTACATGTTGCGGGTGCGCGGTGATTCGATGATCGAGGACGGCATTCTCGACGGCGACCTGGTTGGTGTGCACCGCAGCCCCGAGGCCGTTAATGGCCAGATCGTCGTGGCGCGGCTCGACGGCGAAGTCACCATCAAGCGCTTCGAACGGGTCGGCGATGTGGTTCGCTTGCTGCCACGCAACCCGGCCTACCAGCCGATCATTGTCGAGGCCGACCGGGACCTGGCCATCGAGGGTGTGTTCTGTGGCCTGGTGAGGCAAGGCTGATGGGTGCCGTCGTTGCGCTGGATACGCTGTTCAATGGCGGCCAGGTCTGGAAGGGCCGGCCTGCGCCACCGGCTGCCAGCCCGCAACCCACCGGGCATGCCGCGCTGGACGCCGCATTGCCCAGCGGTGGCTGGCCGGAGGCGGCGCTGACGGAGATCCTGTTGGCCGGGCAGGGCGTGGGCGAGCTGCAACTGGTGTGGCCGACGCTGGCACGGCTGTCGGCGGCGGGCGAGCGCATCGTGCTGGTGGCGCCGCCTTGTGTGCCGTACCCCCAGGCGTGGCAGGGCGCCGGGGTCGATCTGCGTYAGTTGTCGATCATCCAGGCCAGCGAGCGCGATGCGCTGTGGGCCGCGGAACAATGTCTGCGCTCGGGCAGTTGCGGCGCGGTGCTGTGCTGGCCGCACAAGGCTGATGACCGCGCCTTGCGCCGCTTGCAGGTGGCGGCGGAAACCGGCCAGACCCTGGCCTTCGCCTATCGTCCCCTCGGTGAAGCGATCAACCCTTCGCCGGCGGCCTTGCGCATTGCCATCGATGCCCGACCGGCACAACTGCGCGTGCTCAAGTGCCGCGGCGGCCTGGCCCGTTCGGCGCCGATTGCCTTCGCCGTGGGGCATTGAGGTTGCCATGCGCTGGGTCTGCATTGTTTTCCCGCAATTGGCGCTGGACGCGGTACTGCGTCAGCGCGCCGATCCCGATGAACCCCTGGCGTTGCTGACTGGCCCGGCCCAGCGCCGGGTGCTGCAGGCCGTCAACGGTGCGGCGCGGGCGCTGGGTTTGCGTCCCGGCCAGTCCATGGGCGCGGCACAGGCCTTGAGCAAAGGCTTTGTCACGGCTGAATACGACGCCGCTGAAATCGAACACTGGCAGCAGTTTCTCGCCGCCTGGGCCTATCGCTTCAGTTCCCAGGTCAGCGTGCATTACCCCCGGGCCGTGGTGTTCGAGATCGAATCCAGCCTCGGCCTGTTCGGCGCCTGGCCGCAATTCGAAGCGCTTCTGCGCCGTGAGCTCGGCGAACTGGGGTTTCGGCACCGCATCGTGGCCGCGCCCAACCCGGTGGCGGCGCGGGTGCTGGCCAACGCCTATGACGGTCTGGTGGTCCCGGACGATCAAGCCTTGCAGCATCACCTGGGGCAAATGCCCGTCGACCGGATCGGCCTCGAAGCCTCGGTCGCCACGGCCTTGTCGCGCATGGGCTTGCGCACCTTGAGCCAGGTGCAGGCGTTGCCCCGGCATAGCCTGGCCCGGCGTTTCGAGGCCCAGGTGCTCAAGCATCTGGATGCCCTGTTCGGTTCGCGGCGGCTGGCCCTGACGTTTTACCTGCCGCCGGACCGCTTCGATGTGCGTATCGAGCTCAATTTCGATGTGCAGTCCCATCAAGCCTTGCTGTTTCCGTTGCGCCGGTTGACCGGCGACCTGTCGGCGTTCCTCTGCGGTCGCGACAGCGGCGTACAGCGTTTCGACCTGCATCTGGAACACGCCGGGTTGCCGGACACACTCATCAAGGTTGGCCTGCTCAGCGCCGAGCGCGATCCGGCGATGCTCTTCGAGCTGGCCCGGGGGCGGCTGGAGCAAGTCCAGGTCGAGGCGCCGGTGCGCGGCTTTCGCCTGCGCGCCGAGGATTTGCCGACCTTCGTGCCCCAGCATCAGGAACTGTTCGACGACCGTCCGCAGCAGTCCTTGCCCTGGGAKCAACTGCGCGAACGCCTGCGTGCGCGGCTGGGGGATGACGCGGTGCATGGCCTGGGCTTCCAGGCCGACCACCGCCCCGAGTGTGCGTGGCAGGCCAGTGCCGACAGCCAGCCTTGCACGGTGCCGGCCGCGGTGAAACGGCCGGGATGGCTGCTGACTGAGCCGCTGGCCGTGCATCAGGGCTCGGCGCGCATCCTCATGGGGCCGGAGCGTATCGAGTCCGGCTGGTGGGACGGCGACGACGTGCGCCGTGACTATTACCTGATCGAAACCCGTGCCGGCCAACAGGGCTGGGCCTACCGGGCGGTCGGTGAGGACGGCCCGCTGTGGTTGCAGGGCTGGTTCGCATGAGCATCGACTATGCCGAATTGCACTGCCTGTCGAACTTCAGCTTCCAGCGCGGTGCCTCCAGTGCCCTGGAGCTGTTCCAGCGCGCGAAAAAGCAGGGTTATCAAGCCCTGGCGATCACCGACGAATGCACCCTGGCGGGCATCGTTCGGGCCTGGCAAGCAGCGAAGTCCGTGGAGTTGCCGCTGATCGTCGGCAGTGAAATACGCATCGAGAACGGTCCGAAACTGGTGCTGCTGGTGGAGAGCCTCGAGGGCTATCAGGGGCTGTGCCGATTGATTACCCGCGCCCGGCGTCGCACGCAGAAAGGCCAGTATCAGGTGCTGCGCGAGGACTTCAGCGAACCCTTGCCGGGGCTGTTGGCGTTGTGGGTGCCGGACGCTGTCGATGCCTTTGCACAGGGCCACTGGCTCAGGCAGGTCTTCGCCGAGTGCCTGTGGCTGGCCGTGCAGTTGCATCGCGGTCAGGACGATGCCCGGCGCCTGGACGATCTGCTGACCCTGGCCAGGGAGTTGTGTATTCCTGCGGTCGCTTGCGGCGATGTGCACATGCACGTGCGCGGCCGGCGCGCCTTGCAGGACACCATGACCGCGATCCGCCATCACCTGCCGGTGGCCGATGCCGGGTTGCGCCTGCATCCCAACGGCGAACGCCATTTGCGCAGCCTCGACGTGCTGCAGGCACTTTATCCGCCAGCCTCGCTGGCAGAAACGCTGAACATCGCCCGGCGCTGCACCTTTGATCTGGGCCAGTTGCGTTACCAGTACCCCCGCGAACTGGTGCCGCAAGGGCACTCGGCCACCTCGTGGCTGCGTCATTTGACCGAGGAGGGCATCGAGTGGCGCTGGCCAAAAGGGCCGAAAAGCGAAGTGCTGGTGCAGATCGACAAGGAGCTGCAACTGATCGCGGAGCTGGGCTATGAAAGCTATTTTCTGACGGTCCACGACATCGTCCGCTTCGCCCGCCAGCAACAGATTCTTTGTCAGGGTCGTGGTTCTGCCGCCAACTCGGCAGTGTGCTTCGCCCTGGGGATCACTGAAATCGATCCGGATCGCACCACGTTGCTGTTCGAGCGCTTTCTGTCCAAAGAACGCAACGAGCCGCCGGACATCGACGTCGATTTCGAGCATGAACGCCGCGAAGAAGTCTTGCAGTACGTGTTCCAGCGTTATGGCCGGGCCCGCGCCGCGCTGACGGCGGTAGTCAGCACTTACCATGCGGCCGGCGCGGTGCGTGATGTGGCCAAGGCCTTGGGCTTGCCGCCGGACCAGATCAACGCCCTGGCCGATTGCTGCGGTCACTGGAGCGATGAGACACCACCCGTGGAGCGTCTGCGCGAGGGCGGGTTCGACCCCGAGAGCCCGATGCTGCACCGGGTGCTGAGCCTGACAGGGCAATTGATCGGCTTCCCCCGGCATTTGTCCCAGCACCCTGGCGGTTTCGTGATTTCCGAGCAGCCGCTGGACAGTCTGGTGCCGGTGGAAAATGCCGCCATGGCCGAGCGCACCATCATCCAGTGGGACAAGGATGACCTCGATGCGGTCGGTTTGCTCAAGGTCGATATCCTGGCGCTGGGCATGCTCAGTGCGATTCGCCGATGTTTCGATCTGCTGCGCCGGCACCGGGGCCTGGACTTGAGTCTGGCGACCATCCCGTCCGAAGATGCGGCCACCTACGAAATGATCGGTCGGGCCGACACCATCGGCGTGTTCCAGATCGAGTCCCGGGCGCAGATGTCGATGCTGCCCAGGCTCAGGCCGAAGACGTTTTACGATCTGGTGATCGAGGTCGCCATCGTTCGGCCGGGGCCGATCCAGGGCGGCATGGTGCATCCGTACCTGCGGCGACGGAACAAGGAAGAACCGGAGGCCTATCCGTCGCCGGAACTGGAAGTGGTGCTCAAGCGCACCCTCGGTGTGCCGCTGTTTCAGGAACAGGTCATGCAGATCGCCATCGTCGCCGCCGACTACAGCCCCGGCGAGGCCGACCAGCTACGTCGCTCCATGGCCGCGTGGAAACGCCACGGCGGGCTCGAACCGCACAAGGAAAGGCTGGCCGCCGGGATGAAGAAAAACGGCTACACCGCCGAGTTCGCCGCGCAGATCTTCGAGCAGATCAAGGGCTTTGGCAGCTACGGTTTTCCCGAGTCCCACGCGGCCAGTTTTGCTTTACTGACTTACGCCAGTTGCTGGTTGAAATGCCACGAGCCGGCGGCCTTCGCCTGTGCGCTGATCAACAGCTGGCCAATGGGGTTCTACAGCCCGGACCAGATTCTGCAGGATGTTCGGCGTCATCATTTGCAGGTTCGTCCGGTGGACGTGCGCGCCAGCGATTGGGATTGCAGCCTGGAACCGATCAGCGCTGCGCAACCGGCGATTCGCCTGGGCCTGCGCATGATCAAGGGCTTTCGCGAGGACGATGCCCGACGCATCGAGGCGGCCCGCTCCAAAGGCGCGTTTGCCGACATCGCCGACCTGGGCGAACGGGCGCGACTCGATGCCCGCGCCCAGGAGCAACTGGCCGATGCCGGTGCGCTGCGCGGGCTGGCCGGTGACCGGCATCGGGCGCGCTGGGAAGTGGCCGGGGTACAAAAGCAGCTGGGTTTGTTTGCCGGCCTGCCGAGCCAGGAGGAGGACGTGGTGACGTTGCCCAAGCCCACCGTGGGCGAGGACCTGCAAGCCGATTACGCCAGTGTCGGCACCACCCTGGGGCCGCATCCGTTGGCCCTGTTACGCGCTGAGTTGAAGGCGCGGCGCTGCCGCAGTTCGAAGGAGTTGCTGGACGTCGAGCACGGTCGGCCAGTCAGCGTTGCCGGGCTGGTCACCGGCCGACAACGMCCGGCCACCGCCAGCGGCGTGACGTTCGTCACCCTTGAAGATGAGTTCGGCAACGTCAATGTGGTGGTCTGGCGTGACCTGGCCGAGCGGCAGCGCCAGGTGTTGGTCGGCTCGCAATTGCTCAAGGTCGATGGGCGTTGGGAGAAAGAGGGCGAGGTGCGGCATCTGATTGCCGGGCGGTTGAGTGATCTGAGTGCGTTGCTGGATGGGATCAGCGTGCGCAGCCGGGATTTTCACTGACACATACATTCCCCCTGTAGGAGCGAGCTTGCTCGCGATGGACTTGAGAGCGCCGCGTTCAATCAGAAAGCCCGCGTTATCGTTATCCACCATCGCGAGCAGGCTCGCTCCTACAGGGTTGTGTCATTGCGTGCTACTTGGCCAGCGGCCAAAACCGCTCCCCACCCCCCGGCGCATCCGTCCAGGCCTGCAACGACCGCGTCGGCAAGTCGAAGTAATCCCGCGTGCGCGCATAGCCATGCCCGCCCATGCGTCCGATCGCATCCAGCCCCAGTTGATCGATGTACAGGGTTTTCGGGTCGATCAGTTCGTCACGCACATGGGCCATCAGCACTTCACCAAAAATGATCTCCCGGGATTGGCCGATGGACAGCGCCATCATCCGTCGGCACTCCAGCGCCACCGGGGCTTCGCCGATGCGCGGGCATTTGACCGTGGTGCCGGGGATGGCAGTGAGGCCGGCAGCGGTCAATTCGTCGAAGCCGGGGGCGAAGGGCACGGCGCAGACGTTCATGGCTTCCACCAGGGCATCGCTGACGATGTTCACGGTGAATTCCTGGTTGAGCTGAATGTTGCGGGTGGTGTCCTTGGGGCTTTGGTCGCCGTAGTTTTCCACGCCCAGGGCGAGGATGGGCGGATCGGCCGACAGCGCATTGAAAAAGCTGAACGGCGCCGCATTGATCCGGCCTTCGCCGTCGACGGTGGTGACCAGGGCGATCGGCCGCGGCACGACGCTGCCGATCAGAATTTTGTATTTGTCCCGCGGGCTCAATTGGCTGAAGTCGAAGCTTTGCATGGGCAGAAATCTCTAGAGAAGTGGATCAATCGCGCTCAGTGGCGAATGTGCGCTGTAGTTGTCGGCGAACGGGATGGCTGGCTGGAACAGGCTTTTCCAGTCCGGCTGGCCAAAGGCCCGGTCGCTGTGGCTGCGCATCAGTTTTTCGAATTGGCGTTGGGCCTGGCGTTGCAGGGCGGGGAAGTCGATGCCCTCGACCTGGCCGTCGTGCATCACGCAGCGGCCGTCGATATAGCTGGCGATGCAGTCGTCGCCACGTCCGGCCAGCACAAGGTTTTTCAGCGGATCGAATAGTGGCCCCAAGTGCATGCCGCGCAGGTTGAACACGGTGATGTCGGCCTTGCACCCCGGCGCCAGCCGACCGAGATCGTCGCGGCCCAACGCCTTGGCGCCGCCGAGGGTCGCGGCGTTGTACAGGTCCAGCGTGCTGGTCAGGTCGTTACCGCCCTCCATAAGGCGGGCGATGTTCAAGCCCTGGCGCATGTTGTCCAGCAAGTCCGCCGGCCAGGTGTCGGTGCCCAGGGCGAAGTTGATGCCCTTGGCCCGATAGCGGCCAAACGAATTCAGTGCCTCGCCGTCCCGGGCAAACACCACCGGGCAATGCACCAGGCTCGCGCCGCCATCGATCACCAGTTGCAGGTCGTCATCGCCTCGGGTGTAGATACCGTGGGGCAGCAGGCTGCGCGGGTTCAACAGCCCAAGCTGCTGCAACCAGCCCAGTGGCGAGGTGCCGCGCAGTTGCTCGACCATTGCCACTTCACCGAGGCCCTGGCAGCAGTGCAAGCGCATCGGTGCGTTCAGCTCCCGACTCAGCGCAGCGGTGCGCTGCAGCAGCGCCGGCGTGCAGGTCTGGATACGATCGGGCAGCAGCGCGCCGCGAGTCAGGCCGTTGTGCGCGCCATCGAAATCCTGGAAAAACCGTTCGGCGGCATCGAGGCCGGCCATGCCCCGGACTTCGTCCCAGTGGTGCGCCAGGGCTCCATCGGTGCGCCAGTAACTCATGCCACTCATGTAGCAGGGACCGAGGTAAGTACGCAGCCCCAACTCGGCCGTCACTGCGGCCACCGCCGCAAGCTCGTCATAGGTCTCGGCCCACTCGCGGTAATACATCGAGGTGATCGGCATGGCCGTGGTGATGCCGTTGCGGATCAGTTGCGTGAAGGCGTAGCGGTATTTGAAGACTTCTTCTTCGGGGCTGTAACTTTCCCGCGATCCACGCGCCAGATACTCCGCCGACCACATCCGGCCCATGGCGCGCTCGTCGCCGTTGTCCAGGGTCAACACGGTGGAGTCGAGATCGCCGAGGGCATCCAGATCGATGAAGCCGGGGCCGATCAGCGCATTACCGTAATCAACCCACTGATCTACCGGCCCCGGATAACCGCGCCCGACAAACTCGATGCGTGAGCCTGCGAACACCACTTCGCCGTCGCGCCAAAGCACATGCTGCGTGCCGTCGAAGCCGACCACGCAACTGGCCCGCAAACCGATGCGCTTCACAGACGGCTGTCCAGCAAACGGCCGCCTGCAGCAATCAATCGACCCGCACGATAGACCTGACGCAATGGCCGCGAAACCACGGCTTCGCCCAGCGTTTGCACCGGCATCAGCAGGAAGTCCGCCAGTTGGCCGATTTCCAGGCGGTTGGCTTCGCACCCCAGCGCCTGGGCGCCGTTGACGGTTGCCGCCGCGAACGCCGCCGCCAGTTCTTCGTCCTTGCTCAGGTCGAAACGAAACGCCAGCAGCATTGCACGCTCGAGCATGTCGCCGTTGCCCATGGGCGACCAGGCATCACGAATGCCGTCCGAGCCCAGGCACAGATTCACCCCGGTTTCGCGCAAGGCCAGGAACGGTGGCACCGCACAATCGGCCGGGGCCGAACTCATCAGCGAAATACCCAGCGTCGCCAGGCGCTCGGCCATCGGTTTGACCTGGCTCCACGGCAACATCCCCAGGCAATACGCGTGGCTGATCATCACCCGGCCCTGGCGGCCGTAGCGCTCTGTGTAGTCGGCGATCAGGGCGATCTGCCACAGGCCCAGCTCACCCTTGTCGTGCAGGTGAATGTCGACGCCACGGTCGAACTCGCTGGCCAGTTTGAACACGAAATCCAGTTGCGCGACAGGGTCGTTGTCGATGCCGCACGGGTCCAGGCCGCCGACGTTCTCCACGCCCAGGGCCATGGCTTCGCGCATCAGTTCGGCGGTGCCGGGGCGACTGATCAGGCCGGTCTGCGGGAACACCACCAGTTGCAGGTCGATCAGGTCGCGGTAGTTTTCGCGCAGTTGCTGCATGGCCTCGACATGGCGCAGGCCGAATTCCGGGTCKATGTCGACGTGGCAACGCATGGTCAGCGAGCCACGGGCGATGCAGTTTTCCAGCAGGGCACCGGCTCGTTGCGCAATCGGTGTTGTGACTTCGCGCAGGATGCGCCGTTCGTTGGTGATGTAGTCCTTGAGGGTCGGGCCAGCGCTGTTGGGGCGCCAGGGTTGGCCCCAGAGGGTCTTGTCCAGGTGCACGTGGCTTTCCACCAGGGCGGGGGTGAGCAGTTGGTTCTGGCCGTCGATGTCGGTGACCAGCAGCTCGGTGGTCGAGGCCGGGCGGCGTTGGCTGAAGCGACCGTTTTCGATCAGCAGGTCTTCGGCGGGGGCGCCGTAGGGGCGCACATTGCGCAGCCAGCGGGGTTGGGTCATACAAACCTCAAATTCAGTGTTGTGTGAGAGGGCCTCATCGCGAGCAGGCTCGCTCCYACAGTGGATCTTGGTCTACGACACAAACCCTGTAGGAGCGAGCCTGCTCGC
>NZ_JBGCUL010001105.1:0-1393 GCF_054177685.1 Pseudomonas sp. P5_A2_2 | reverse complement strand
CTTCAACAGTCATCTGAAGTAATCGGATCGGCGACCCACACGGGAACCGCTCCTCTCTCGTGGCTTCGCTTCGGGAGCCGCGACGCTTCACGCAATACAGGATTTATTCAATGACCCATCTTCCCACCTCCAGTGAAGCTCAACATTCATGGAGCGCTGTCCTGGCCATGTCACTTGCCGCCTTCGCACTGGTGGCATCGGAGTTCATGCCCGTCAGCCTGCTGACACCCATTGCCGCCGATCTGCATATCACCGAAGGACAAGCCGGTCAGGGCATTTCCGTTTCGGGGCTGCTTGCCTTATTCACCAGCCTTCTTATCCCTTTGGTGGCGGCGCGGGTTGACCGTAAACCGCTACTTCTTTCTCTGACGCTGTTGATGATCCTTTCCGGAACCGTGGTCGCGTTCGCACCGAACTACGGGGTATTCATGATCGGGCGCGCGCTGATCGGTGTTGCAATTGGTGGCTTCTGGTCACTGTCGGCGGCAACCGCCATGCGCCTTGTGCCTGATGACCAGATCACGCGTGCCATGGCAATCGTCAACGGCGGCAACGCTTTGGCGACTGTGATTGCAGCACCATTGGGCAGTTTTCTCGGCGCCTTGATTGGCTGGCGCGGTGCATTTTTGTGCATCATCCCAGTCGCGACAGTCGCTTGTGTATGGCTATCTGTAAGCCTTCCACCGATGAAATCGCAAAGCGGTTCAGGCACTGGAAACGTCTTCAGGTTAATGAAAAGCGTACCGGTCGCGTTAGGCATGGTGGCGGTCAGTGTGTTTTTCATGGGCCAGTTCATGCTGTTTACCTATTTGCGCCCATTCCTTGAAACGGTCACGCACGTCAGTGTCTCCATGCTGTCTTTTATGTTGCTCGTACTGGGCCTGGCGGGACTTGCCGGAACCTTCCTGATTGAAGCGTTCTTGAAAAATGGCCTGCATCGAACCCTCATCGTCATCCCGATCTTTATGGCGATGATTGCACTGGCGCTTGTTTCATTCGGTAGCTCGGCGACCACCACGACCGTCTTGCTTGGCGCATGGGGACTGGTTGCGACTGCAGCGCCCGTGGGATGGTGGACATGGCTGGCGAGAACGTTGCCAGACTCAGCTGAAGCTGGAGGTGGTTTAATGGTGGCGATCATCCAACTCGCTATTGCGTCTGGCGCAACTGTTGGCGGGCTGGTCTTCGACTCGAGCGGCTATCAAGTGACCTTCGAATTGAGCGCCACCTTGCTGGGCGTGGCGGCCGTTCTTGCCTTCCTGGCTGGACGTGCAGCATCGCGGGAGCCTGTTGCATCGGTAAGCATTGCTTGAAATAACTGTGCCCACTTGCCTTAGGCTAGACAAGCTTCGTTAAAAATGAACACTGGTAGCGACGTCCCTACCCCAAACAC
>NZ_JBGCUL010001104.1:0-1394 GCF_054177685.1 Pseudomonas sp. P5_A2_2 | reverse complement strand
GACTGATTCTGACCGGTACCGGGCCTGCTGGCGGCACCGGCATCGACAAGGTCTGGTCAGTGAGCTGGCCGTTAATGCTTAAAGGTTTGCTGACGTTGCGCGATCCGAAGACCTACCTCTTCTTCACCTCGACGGTCAATGGCCGGCGAGCCGCCAAGGATTTTCTGAATCGCCTGAAGGAGCGCAGGAAAGATCGAGACAAAAATCCAACGCCAACCGCTTTTTTGCGGCAGTTAAAAGCCATTCAGGCATGGGGCAGACAACCCCCACAAAATCTCAGTCGCATA
This sequence comes from Pseudomonas sp. P5_A2_2, assembly GCF_054177685.1. Classification (NCBI taxonomy): domain Bacteria; kingdom Pseudomonadati; phylum Pseudomonadota; class Gammaproteobacteria; order Pseudomonadales; family Pseudomonadaceae; genus Pseudomonas; species Pseudomonas sp. P5_A2_2. The sequence goes on along the minus strand of NZ_JBGCUL010001104.1, from coordinate 1,107 downwards.
CTGATACCGACACTGATCGCCAACGGTGACAACGACATCATGGTGCCCACGATCAACTCCACCGACTTGGCAAACCGGATCCCGAATTCACAACTGATCATTTACGAAGACGCAGGGCATGGCGGAATTTTCCAACATCATGCCGACTTCGTGGCCAACGCAACGGTATTCCTGGATGCCTGAGCGTATTCGACCATTCCCATTTGAATCCATGAGAGTTGAATCAACATGAAGGCATTTCTAATCGACCGTTACGGCAAGAATAATGGCCGTGTAGCCGAGGTGCCCGCACCTGAGGTGGGTGCACATGACGTCCTGGTTCAAGTGCATGCCACAAGCGTCAACGTGCTTGATTCAAAGATCAGTACAGGCGAATTCAAACTGATCTTGCCGTACTCATTCCCGTTGATATTGGGCAATGACCTGGCTGGGGTCGTGGTCAGCGTTGGATCCGGTGTGCGGCGCTTCAAGCCAGGTGACGAAGTCTACGCACGCCCTCCTCAGGAGCGCATAGGCACGTTCGCCGAGCTGATTGCGGTACAGGAAAATGCACTCGCGTTGAAACCTAAAAACATCAGCATGGAAGAGGCCGCATCCCTCCCGCTGGTGGCTCTGACGGCTTGGCAAGTGCTGGTTGAAACCGCCAAGCTGAAAAAAGGCCAGAAGGTCTTTATCCACGCCGGCTCGGGTGGCGTCGGTACAATCGCCATCCAACTCGCCAAGCATCTGGGCGCCTTCGTTGCGACAACCACCAGCACAAACAATGTTGAATGGGTTAAAGCGCTGGGAGCGGACGTTGTCATCGATTACAGGACGCAAAACTTCGAAAGCGTTTTGCAGGACTATGACGTCGTATTGAACAGCTTGGGCGTGGATGAGCTAGAAAAGTCGCTCACCATTCTGAAGCCTGGTGGCCAGCTCATCTCCATCTCGGGGCCGCCGACGCCGCAATTCGCTGAAGAGCAAAAACTGTCCTGGGGATTGGGTTTGGTGATGCGTTTGTTGAGCACCGGCATCCGCAGAAAAGCTCGCAGGCGGAACGTCAGCTATGCGTTCGTTTTTATGCGTGCGAGTGGTGCTCAACTGGGTGAAATCACTGCTCTGATC
>NZ_JBGCUL010001103.1:0-1395 GCF_054177685.1 Pseudomonas sp. P5_A2_2 | reverse complement strand
GGGTCAGGTTGGTCTGGATGCCTTCCTTCTCCAGGATCTCGGCAGCGCGGATGCCTTCCCAGGTGGACGCGATCTTGATCAGCACGCGGTCGCGGCCAATACCGGCCTTGTCGTACAGCTCGATCAGGCGATGCGCACGCTTCAACACGGCGTCAGTGTCGAACGACAGGCGCGCATCCACTTCGGTGGAAATACGGCCCGGGATCACTTTCAGGATTTCTTGCCCCACGGCCACGCCAAAACGGTCGCTGGCCAGGCCCACATCGCCCTTACAGTCATTGACGCAGGCGTTCAGCAGCTCGGCATACGCCGGAATGGCCGCGGCCTTGAGCAGCAGGGAAGGGTTGGTGGTGGCGTCCACGGGTTTAACGCGAGCGATAGCTTCGAAGTCGCCGGTGTCGGCAACCACGGTGGTCATTTGTTTAAGTTGTTCCAGCTTGGAAGTCATGGGCGTGCTCTGTCCTATGGGTCTGATGACATTACCCGAGCGCTGACAGCCACTCAAGGGCGCGTACGTGTATCAATGCCCCCTGCGGCAACAACCTGAAAACAGGTGTTTGAAAGGTGGGGCGCGGTGTCGATAAATAGGATGCCAGGCGGGCTCACAGGTTCAACTGATCTGACGGTCAGCGCCTTGCAACCAGATCATCTGACGCCTGAATCCCCTGATAACGCTCGCGGCACCTTGCGTGCAATTACCGATATCGTTGAAGTCTATATAGTTCGATTGCAGGCTCAATTATTGTTATAAAAAGTCAATTAATACACTGGCAAAGTTAGTCTTCGCGCTAACAAATGTAATGTTATTTATCAGGCGTTTTGATCGTTAGAATACGTCCAGTACATATATGGAATAAAGTGTAATGTAATAATTGGGAATGTGTGTTTGTAGAAATAACTTCACAGCGTGAAGAGGTATATGTTTTTGGATGCGTTTGATGATTTGATGCTTGGCTACGCACTAAAAAAATTGACCGAGGTGTTTGAAGAAATCGAGGAGGTTTCGAAAAACACCGCTTCGGACAAGGCAACGTGCGTGCTGGGTATCAGACAATCCAAAGCCGCAAAAAAAATCCCCGTCTGGCTGGGGCGTCTGAGAGGCAGCACCCCTTATCAAGTCACGCATGCTCTGATCGATCAGATGCACGCCTCTCGAAAACTCGACCGCGACCTGCGCTTCGCGGCACAAGCTGCCTTGCTCGAAGCCCTGATAGAGGACGGACTGGCAATGCACATCGCGAGCTATTCAGTGGTTGTCGTAGAGAATCGCCTGAAGTGCTTTTTGGATCGATGAGCGTTGTACCTACTGAACACGCGCCCAGTGCCCATTGCACTGGGAAATTGCACGAGGCGTGAGGAAGTAGATTGGAGTCAAAACTGTACATCGCACAATAC
>NZ_JBGCUL010001102.1:0-1396 GCF_054177685.1 Pseudomonas sp. P5_A2_2 | reverse complement strand
CTCCAGGTATGTCGACTGACAGTCCGCTATCGCGAGCAAGCTCGCTCCCACAGGGAATCTGGGTGAATCAGAGATTTGTGGTCACCGAAAAAACTGTGGGAGCGGGCTTGCTCCGGGCGACGTTCCGGCGATGGGGCCAGATCAGCCAACTCACTTTCCGGATCAATCAGCGCAACCCATCCCGAAACTGCCCAGGCGTCATCCCCGTCCAGCGCTTGAATGCGCGGCTGAAGCTGCTGGTGTCGGCAAACCCGAGCAGGTAACTGATCTCGCTCAACGAACATTGCGGGTCACGCAAGTGCAGCAGCGCGAGGTTTTCACGGCTTTCGTTGAGCAGCGTATCGAATCGGCAGCCTTCATCCGCCAGGTGCCGTTGCAGGCTGCGCAGGCTCAGGTGCAGGGCCTTGGCTATGTGTTCAGCGCTGGGTTCGCCTTCGGGCAGTTGTTCTTCAATCGCATCGCGGACCTTGCGCTCCCAAGTCAGCGGCTTGAGTTGCGCCAGGGTGCGCTTGAGCACGGTTTCGTTGTGTTCGGCCAGCTCCGGGTTGGCGTCGTCCAGGTGGCTGTCGAAGTCGACGAGGGCGAATTCCAGTCGGTCCTCGTCGGCGCCGAAGTGCACGGGCGAGCGAAAGACTTTATGCCATTGGTGTGCGTCCACTGGCTCCGGGCGGCGCAGGTAGGTGGCCAGCGGCGCGTAGTCGCGGCCCAGGCGATTGCGGCAGGTGCGCACGTAAATCGCCATGAACGCGTCGATGGCTTCGAAGGCCGGGGCCGGATTGCCAGCGGGGATTTTCAGGCGGAAACAGTAGCGATCTTCGGTACGGGTCAGTTCCAGTTCCAGGGCATCGCTGACCACCTGGTGATAGCGCACGATGCGCTCGAACACTTCCCGCAGGCTGCCGCTGGCCACCAGCGCATAACCCAGCGCATGGAAAGTGGTCGGGCTGACGAAACGCGAAACCCGCAAACCAATCGCCGGGTCGCCGCTGACCTGCACCGCCAATTGCCACAGGTGTGTGGTGCCCGACAGCGGGTAGCGCGCGTTCGGGTCGTCCATCAAATTTGGGTCGAGGCCAGCTTGCTGGCACAGGGCGGTGCTATCGATGCCCAGGGCATCGAGTTGCTTGCGCAGGGCGCGGGTCCAGCTGGCGAGAGAGGTCGGTTCAGTCATGCTGATTGGCGCTTCCGGTCAACAGGTTGGCGTTCTCGGCTACCGCGTTGCGAAGGATCGCAAGGCAGGATGCAACCATCAATAATCAGAGGATGGAAGCATGGACCGTACTTCTGCAAGCCCCCAACGACTGAATGCAGCCCAACGATCAGCCCATATCCGTGAAGTGGTGCTGGCCAGAGGCGTCGAGCTGCGCGAGCAATACCCGATTCTCAAGCATCAGGA
>NZ_JBGCUL010001101.1:0-1399 GCF_054177685.1 Pseudomonas sp. P5_A2_2 | reverse complement strand
AGCGTTACCCGATTGAATTTTTTTCGGTACAGCTCGTGACCACGATCATCCTGTGCATGTAGATGAAAGGTGTGTTTTCCCAGATCGATGGCGGCAATAGCTACTTTGCTCATGGCAATGATCTCCGATAAGCCCCCTGTGAAAGCTTAGTGGTCGATCACAGGGGGCGGCGGGGGTAGCCATTTCATTAGGGAATTGTTTTGCCCACAGACTTTGGGTTTGATCCAAAGTCTGTGGGCTGTGCCGTCAAGTCACCCGCGGTGACGACCGCGGAAGTAGTTGATCAGCCCTTGGGTCGAGGCGTCCTCGGCCGGGGTTTCTTCGCTGCCGACCAGGCGGTTGTAGACGCCTTTGCCCAGCTCCTTGCCCAGCTCCACTCCCCACTGGTCGAAGGCGTTGATGCCCCAGATCACGCTTTGCACGAAGACTTTGTGCTCGTACATCGCCACCAGTGCGCCGAGGCGACGCGGGCTGATGCGCTCGACCACCAGGGTGTTACTCGGACGGTTGCCCGGGATCACCTTGTGCGGCGCGAGTTTGTGCACTTCGGCCTCACTCATGCCTTTGTCGCGCAGCTCGGTTTCGGCCTCGGCCAGGGTCTTGCCGAGCATCAGCGCCTGGCTCTGCGACAGGCAGTTGGCGTACAGCCACTGGTGGTGGTCGGACACCGGGTTGAAGCTGACGATCGGCACGATGAAGTCGGCCGGGATCAACTGGGTGCCCTGGTGCAGCAACTGGTGGTAGGCGTGCTGACCGTTGCAGCCGACGCCGCCCCAGATCACCGGCCCGGTGTCAGTGGACACAGGCTTGCCGTCCTGGCGTACGCTCTTGCCGTTGGATTCCATGTCCAGCTGTTGCAGGTGCTTGGTGATGTTACGCAGGTAGTGGTCGTACGGCAGGATCGCGTGGCTTTGGGCGCCCCAGAAGTTGCCGTACCACACGCCGAGCAAGGCCAGCAGCACCGGCATGTTCTGTTCGAACGGCGCGCTCTGGAAGTGCTGGTCCATGGTATAGGCACCGGACAGCAATTCCTTGAAGTTGGACATCCCGATGGCCAGGGCAATCGGTAAACCGATGGCCGACCACAGCGAGTAGCGCCCGCCGACCCAGTCCCACATCGGGAAGATGTTCTCTTCACGGATGCCGAACGCTACCGCGGCGGCGTTGTTGCTCGATACCGCGATGAAGTGACGATACAACTCGGCTTCCGAACCACCCTGAGCCAGGTACCAGGCACGGGCGGCCTGGGCGTTCTTCAGGGTTTCGAGGGTGTTGAAGGATTTCGACGAGACGATGAACAGCGTGGTTTCGGCGCGCAGCTTCATGGTCAGTTCGTGGAACTCGCTGCCGTCGATGTTCGCCAGGTAATGGCAACGCACGCCTTTCTGGGCGTAGGACC
>NZ_JBGCUL010001100.1:0-1402 GCF_054177685.1 Pseudomonas sp. P5_A2_2 | reverse complement strand
CCGTTGTATGAGATACCCAACCTGCAGGTTGACCTGAATTTTGTGCTGACCATGCCATTCAGGACTTCGGCCATGCGTTCGCTCGGTGCCCATATCAACGTGTTCGCCATCGAAAGCACGGTGGATGAACTGGCGGCTCGGGCCGCAGTGGATCCGGCGCAATTTCGCCTGAATCACTTGAGCGATCCGCGTGCACGGGCGGTGGTGGAGCGCGTGGCCAGTGCGTTCCGCTGGCCGCAAAAAGCAACAGGCCCCGRCAGCGGAATCGGCTTCGCCTTCGCACGCTATAAAAACATCATGGGTTACTGCGCCATCGCCGTGCAGTTACATGTACAGCGCCAGACCGGGCAAGTGACGATTGATCGGGTGGTTGCCGCCGTCGACGTGGGACAAATTGTCAGCCCCGATGGGCTGCTCAATCAGATTCAGGGCGGCATCGTGCAGTCCGCCAGCTGGACGCTCTATGAACGAATCCTCTATGACGCCAGTGGCCTGCATAGCTTCGATTGGAGTGGCTATCCGATCTTGCGTTTTCCCGAGGTGCCGAAACAGGTCGAGGTCCACATGATCGATCAGCCGGATCAGCCATTTCTCGGTGCCGCGGAAATCGTCCAGGGACCCATGGCCGCAGCGCTGGGCAACGCCATCAGCGATGCCACCGGCAAGCGATTGCTTGATCTTCCACTGGCTCGACGTGGCTGGCAGGAATCGTTGGGATCATGAGCGATCCTGACGTGCTGAATCGGTCGCCTATCGCACACTCGGAATAAAAAAAGGCGGTGAAGGATCACTTGCACCGCCCTACCCCAATCAAGGGAAATGTTTCTCTTCTATAAAACATGCCGTTGGAAGAGAACGGCATGTACACGCAACACTCCTCAAAGCGCCGCCTGTCAGTCAAGCGGGCCGCTGACCCGCTGAATATACTTTCACTTGCGTTCTATCGGATAACGCCTAAAACAATGCCAACTGGTAATTAATGATTATCCGATTTTCGTCTTGTTGGCGGGTGTTCGGGATGTTGTTTCGTACCATTGCGTTTTTCCACATGACGCCAATGCCTTTTAACGGTCCCGATTGCACGACATAGGCCAGCGTTATATCGCGTTCCCACTCACTGGAATTGCTGGAAGCGATGGTATTGATGTCATCACCTTTAACGTATACAACTCCCGCCGTCGCACCGGGCAAGCCCAGTTTCGCGAAGTCAAAAGCGTAGCGTGCTTGCCAGGACTTCTCGCCAGCGTGCACGAATTTCTGAACCTGCATTTCCGTGATGGTGTAAGTGGTCGGACCGTCACCCTGGTTTAAATAAGGGAAATCGCTTTTTCCGTTGCTAACCTCATAGCCGGCTCCGAAGGTGTGCCCGGCAACGGCATAGGCAAATAATCCACTGAACAGG
>NZ_JBGCUL010001099.1:0-1404 GCF_054177685.1 Pseudomonas sp. P5_A2_2 | reverse complement strand
CAACTGACATTGTTCAGTCCACAGGGTGTGTTGCATCAGCGGCTGTCATCGCGGCAATGAGTGGCTCAGGCCGACCCAGTGCCTGTACAGAACGCGGCCATTTGCCTTGCGGTGATCCTCCTTTTTCATACWTCTTGAAAGCCTCCAARATTTTACTCTGGATTTTTCWAAGCTAGTATTTACTTGAGTTCCAGCGATGTTCTGCTCTACGAGAGTCCAGTAACGTCCACCAAGAGCTGACGTTTTTGTGGGGAGAAAAGTAGGGTGAATCAATTTCATGGCCAAAATCACCATGATCACTCGACGCTCCCTTCTCGCCACCGTGCCAGTCTATTGCACCTTGACACTAATCGCTCCACGCCTGATAGCAGCGGGTATGAAGCTGCTGGACAGAGGACTCCGCATTCCGGCTCTGCCTGTAGTGAGTGGCGTTAACTACTGTGCAGTGTGTTCGAGGTACCAGTGCTGTGTCGCATCCAAAGAAGCCGCAAAAACTCCAAGGATTTCATTGATATCCTTCTCCGTTGAGATCAACGGAGGACAGAATGCCAATGCATCTCCCATGACTCGGTTGATCATTCCACGTTCCTGGGTCTGAGAGGACAGATACCGCCCGAGTCTACCAACAGGCTGAAAAGGCTCTTTTGTGTGCCGGTCGGCTACCAACTCAACGGCAGCAATCAACCCCACACCACGAACCTCGCCAACCATTGGATGATCAGCAAACTGCTGAAGCCCTTTGCGAAGGATAATCCCCATTTCAGCAGCATGCTGAACCAGGCCCTCCTCTTCGATAATTGTAAGATTCTCCAGGGCGACTGCAGTAGCTAGCGGGTGCCCGCTACCAGTGAAGCCATGCCCTAAGGTGCCAATCGAATGGCTCTGGTCGGCAATGTCTTGGTAAACAGCGTCGTTAATTAATATGGCTGCAATGGGCTGATAGGAGGACGACAGCTGTTTGGATAGCCATTCTTTCTGAAGGGCAGCAATCGGCCAATAGCGCCGGTAACGCGTGACAGGAATGAACCCAAAAACCGTCCTCAACTCACTTATCAAGCCGGGACTAAAGCCCACGGGGAAAATTCCGACCTTGGTATCAGCTGAAGATTCCACCCAGAGCCAGTCGTTTTGTAGGGGTAAAAACGACCAAAAATAAAAAAGGGGTCGCGAGATAAAATCTCGCAACCCCTTGAATTATATGGTCGGGACGGAGTGATTCGAACACTCGACCCCTAGCACCCCATGCTTGAAAATGGGCACAAGGCCCAGCATTTACTGGCTCTTCTTCCGGCGCTCGCTGCAAACGGTGCCTTACAGAGTTGAACAGGAAATTGCGAATCCCCGAAAAAGTCCCCACACCCTTTTGGGCTATCTCCGGCGTCCCGCCGCCCTACCTTTCTTCCC
>NZ_JBGCUL010001098.1:0-1407 GCF_054177685.1 Pseudomonas sp. P5_A2_2 | reverse complement strand
CGCCAAACGGAGCCGTCATCGGGCTTCTGGTCGCCCTTGACGAGCTTCATCATGCTGGACTTGCCAGTGCCGTTGCGGCCGATGATGCACACCCGCTCACCACGGGCGATCTGCCAGGACACCTTGTCCAACAACGGCATAGCGCCGAAAGCAAGGGACACATCGCTGAATTTGAGCAGGGTCATGAGCTTCTCCAAAAACCGGGCGCGCATTCTACCTGACTTGAGGCTTCAGAAGGCCGGCAATTTCACTCTCGCAGCACTCTGCATGACAAATGTTGCGAACTGATGCGGGAACACCCGCAAAGCTTTCACCGGCTGCTGGCAAAAGGCTAAGCTACAGACAATTCAGCGCGGGCCTGGCCCGCGCTTGTCATGATTTTCTCTGCCCGGACGTCTCATGCGCAGTCGCCTTTTCAATCTTTTATCTGCATTTTTACTGTCTGCCGCTGCCGTCCAATCCGCCCAGGCGGTGGACCTGTCCACCCAACGCCAGTATTACGATGAAGCCAAGCGCGCCCTGGCCAAGGGCGACAGTGGCCCGTATTTCCGTTACAGCCAGGCCCTCGCCGATTATCCGCTGGAACCTTACCTGGCGTACGACGAGCTGACCGCGCGCCTGAAAACCGCGAGCAACGCCGAAATCGAGAAGTTCCTCGCCGAACACGGCGACCTGCCCCAGGCCAACTGGATGAAGCTGCGCTGGTTGCGCTGGCAGGCGGATCGGGGTGACTGGGCGACCTTCGTCAAGTATTACGACCCGAAAATGAACTTCACCGAACTGGACTGCCTGAATGCGCAGTACCAGCTCAGCCACAATCTCAAGACCGAAGGTAACGCCAACGCCGAAAAACTCTGGCTGACCGGCAAATCCCAACCCGAAGCCTGTGACACGTTGTTCGGCATGTGGGCCGCCGAAGGTCAGTTGACCGAACAAAAACGCTGGGAGCGCACCAAACTCGCCGCCCAGGCGCGCAACTACCCGCTGGCCAACAGCCTGATCAACGGCATGACCAACCTCGCCCCTCGCGGTCGCTTGCTGGTGGACGTCGCGCAGAAACCGGAACTGCTCAACCAGTCGTCACGCTTCACCCCGGCCGACGAAGCCATGTCCGATGTGGTCAGCCTCGGCCTGCGCCGCCTGGCTCGCCAGGACCCGGACAAGGCCATGGACCTGCTCGACGGTTACGCCAGCAGCATGCACTTCTCCCGGGATGAAAAAGTGGCGATCGCCCGGGAAATCGGCCTGACCCTCGCACGACGTTTCGACAGTCGCGCACTGGATGTCATGACCAAATACGACCCCGAGCTGCGCGACAACACCGTTTCCGAGTGGCGCCTGCGCCTGCTCCTGCGCCTGGCGCGCTGGGACGATGCCTACCAGTTGACCCGCCGCCTGCCCCAGGAC
>NZ_JBGCUL010001097.1:0-1408 GCF_054177685.1 Pseudomonas sp. P5_A2_2 | reverse complement strand
GAAGTGCCCCTCGGCAAACTGGTTGTAGGACGCCGTTTCGAAGTTGGCATCAGTCACCGGCCACAGCAGCACCTGGAACTTGATCGCCGGTGTGCCCTTGTCCTTGGCCATCAGCGCAACCACCGCCGCCATGTTGCCGCCGACACTGTTGCCGGCTACCGCCAGGCGCTTGCCATCGACGTTGATCTCTTTACCGTGCTCGGCCACCCATCGGGTCGCCGCGTAAGCCTGGTTGATCGCCACCGGGTAATGCGCCTCCGGCGACGGCGTGTAGTTCACGAAGRCAGCCGCTGCACCCGAACCCGTCACCAGGTCACGTACCAGCCGCTCGTGGGTCGGGAAATCTCCCAGTACCCAGCCACCGCCGTGGAAGAACATGAACACCGGCAGCTCACCCTTGACCCCGGCCGGCCGGACGATGGTCAGGCTGATCGGTTGGCCGTCGACTTGAATGGTCTTCTGGCTGACATCGGCTTTTGGCAGCGTCAGCTTCACCCCGGCCTGCGCGCCTACCAGAACGGCGCGGGCCTCGGCGGGTGTCATTTGCTCCATCGGCTTGCCGGTGCCGGCGTTCAGAACGTCGAGGAATGCCTGGGTGTTGTGTTCAACCCCGGTACCTGCAAACGCGTTGCCGATGGACATGGCGAGAAGGGTACCGGTCAAGACTTTGCTGAAAGTGTTCATGTTCATTTCCTGTTCGGGCCTGATAGGTCAGCTGTTAGACGGTGACGTGCAGACGCACATCGACGTTGCCACGGGTGGCGTTGGAGTACGGGCAGACCTGGTGGGCCGCATCGACCAGTGCTTGTGCATCGGCTTGTTCAAGGCCCGGCAGGCTGATGTGCAGGTCGATGTCCAGACCGAAGCCGCCAGGGATCTGGCCGATGCCGACGTGGGCGGTGATCGAGGCGTCGTTCGGGATGCTGCGCTTGGTCTGGCTGGCCACGAATTTCAGGGCGCCGATGAAGCAGGCGGAGTAGCCGGCGGCGAACAGTTGCTCAGGGTTGGTGGCTGCGCCGCCAGCACCGCCGAGTTCTTTCGGGGTGGCGAGTTTGACGTCGAGGATGTTGTCGCTGGAAACCGCACGACCGTCACGGCCACCAGTGGAAGTTGCGATTGCGGTGTAGAGAGTTTGCATGGTGAAAGCCTCGTTCGGGGTTTGTTTTTTTTGCGCTAAATGTTTGCGCGCTAAGTAAGTGCGAGATGAATGTATCGCGCTAATGTTTAGCGCGCAATATAAAATTTCAAAGAAATTTGAAAAAGACGGAAAGGCAGCGGAGGCGTTTTGGTTGGAAGTGTTGAACTAGAGCTATCGAGGGGGATGTTTCAGTGGGGATTTTTTTCAGGAAGAGGTGGCGAGCCCAATTTTCTGGTGGGCCGCAGAGCTACTGTGGGAGCGAGCTTGCTC
>NZ_JBGCUL010001096.1:0-1411 GCF_054177685.1 Pseudomonas sp. P5_A2_2 | reverse complement strand
AACAGGAACAGCGCGGTCAGCGTTGCGTTGGTGTAGGCGTTGAAGATCACGTGCTGCATCTGGGTGATGTCCTTGGCCGGGGCCAGCACCTGACCGTTGGCCAGGGCATCGCTGTACTTCTTCGCCAGGGCGAGGAAGCCGATCGCCGGGTTGGCATCGAACAGCTTGATGAAGCCAGCGGTGGTAGTGCAGATCAGCAACCATACCGCCGGCAGCAAGGTGACCCAGACATAACGCTGGCGCTTCATCTTGATCAGCACSMCGGTAGCGAGCATCAGCGCGATACCGGCCAGCATCTGGTTGGMGATGCCGAACAGCGGCCACAAGGTGTTGATGCCGCCCAATGGATCGATCACGCCCTGATACAGCAGATAACCCCACATGGCCACGCAACCGGCGGTGGCAATCAGGTTGGCGGTCCAGGATTCGGTGCGACGCAGGGCTGGCACGAACGAACCGAGCAGGTCCTGGAGCATGAAACGCCCGGCGCGGGTGCCGGCGTCCACGGCAGTGAGGATGAACAGCGCTTCAAACAGGATCGCGAAGTGGTACCAGAACGCCATGGTGTYCTCACCCGGCAGGACGTGGTGCAGGATCTGCGCGATCCCCACCGCCAGGGTCGGCGCACCACCGGCACGGGCCAGAATCGTGGTTTCACCGATGTCGTGGGCCACCGCTTGCAGGGCTTCCGGGGTAATCGCAAAGCCCCAACTGCTGACGGTTTGCGCAACGGCAACCGCATCGGCGCCAACCACGGCCGCCGGGCTGTTCATGGCGAAATACACGCCCGGATCGATGACCGACGCAGCGACCATGGCCATGATCGCCACGAACGATTCCATCAGCATGCCGCCGTAACCGATGTAACGGGCATGCCCCTCACTGGCGAGCAGTTTCGGCGTGGTGCCGGAGGCGATCAGCGCATGGAAACCCGACACCGCGCCACAGGCGATAGTGATGAACAGGAACGGGAACAACCCGCCCTTCCACACTGGGCCGGTGCCGTCGATGAACTGGGTCAGGGCCGGCATTTTCAGCTCGGGCATGGTCACCAGGATGCCGATGGCCAGGGCGACGATGGTGCCGATTTTCAGGAAGGTCGACAGGTAGTCACGGGGTGCCAGAATCAGCCACACCGGCAACACCGCCGCGACAAAACCGTAGCCGATCAGCATCCAGGTGATCTGCAGACCGGTAAAGGTAAAGGCCTTGGCCCACACCGGATCCGCGGCAATCTGCCCGCCGAGCCAGATCGAACCGAGCAGCAACAGCACGCCGATCACCGAGATCTCACCGATGCGACCCGGGCGGATGTAGCGCATGTAGATGCCCATGAACATCGCGATCGGGATGGTCGCCATCACCGTGAAAATACCCCACGGGCTCTCGGCCAGGGCTTTCACCACGATCA
>NZ_JBGCUL010000043.1:0-14753 GCF_054177685.1 Pseudomonas sp. P5_A2_2 | reverse complement strand
CTGACACACCGCTATCGCGAGCAAGCTCGCTCCCACAAGGGCCGGTTTCCACATTGGGAATTGAGTTGTCAGTTATTTCCCACCACTCCCCGCAACGCTCTCACCACCGCGCGTCAGGTAATAGGCACCAAGAATCGGCAGCATGGTCACGATCATCACCAGCATCGCCACGACGTTGGTTACCGGCACGTCCCGTGGGCGGCTGAGCTGGTTGAGCAGCCACAGCGGCAGGGTGCGTTCATGGCCAGCGGTGAAGGTAGTGACGATGATTTCGTCGAACGACAGGGCAAACGCCAGCATGCCGCCGGCCAGTAACGCAGAGCCGAGGTTCGGCAGGATGATGTAGCGGAAGGTTTGCCAGCCGTCGGCGCCAAGGTCCATCGAGGCTTCGATCAGGCTATGGGACGTGCGGCGCAAGCGGGCGATGACGTTGTTGTAGACGATCACCACGCAGAAGGTCGCGTGGCCGACGATGATGGTGAACATCCCAGGTTCAATGCCCAGCGTCTTGAAGGTCGCCAGCAGCGCGATCCCGGTGATGATCCCCGGCAGGGCAATCGGCAGGATCAGCATCAGCGAGATGCCTTGCTTGCCGAAGAAGTCCCGGCGGTACAACGCGGCGGATGCCAGTGTGCCGAGGACCATGGCGATCAGGGTGGCAATCGAGGCGATCTGCAACGACAGCTTGATGGCTTCGAGTACGTCCGGCCGCGAGAACGCCACGCTGAGCCACTTGAGGGTGAAGCCCTTGGGCGGAAAGCTGAACGCCGCGTCTTCGGTGTTGAAGGCGTACAGGAAGATGATCAGGATCGGGAAGTGCAGGAACAGCAACCCGCCCCAGGCTGCAATGCGCAGACCTATGGAAGCTTTCTCAGAGTGCATCGAAGGCCCCCAGTCGTTTGACGATGGACAGGTAAATGGCGATCAGTACGATCGGCACCAGGGTGAAGGCGGCCGCCATCGGCATGTTGCCGATAGCACCTTGCTGGGCGTACACCATGCTGCCAACGAAGTAGCCGGGCGGGCCGACCAGTTGCGGCACGATGAAGTCGCCCAGGGTCAGCGAGAAGGTAAAGATCGAACCTGCGGCAATGCCCGGGATCGACAGTGGCAGAATCACTTGCGTGAAGGTCTGGCGCGGCTTGGCACCGAGGTCGGCGGAGGCTTGCAGCAACGATGGCGGCAGGCGTTCCAGCGAGGCCTGGATCGGCAGGATCATGAACGGCAGCCAGATGTAGACGAACACCATGAAGCGCCCCAGGTGCGAGGTCGACAAGGTGCTGCCGCCAACCCCCGGAATGCCCAGCACGAACTGCAGAACCGGTTCCAGCCCCAGGTGCTGCACGAACCACTGCGCCACGCCACCCTTGGCCAGCAGCAGCGTCCAGGCGTACGCCTTGACGATGTAACTGGCCCACATCGGCATCATCACCGCGATGTAGAAAAACGCCTTGGTCTTGCCCGTGGTGTAGCGCGCCATGTAGTAGGCAATCGGGAACGCGACGACGGCGCTGGCCATCGACACGACGACCGCCATGCCCAGGGTGCGCAGGATGATGTCGAAGTTCGACGGCTGGAACAGCGCGGTGAAGTTGGCCAGGGTCAGGTCGGGTGTGACCGCCATGGTGAAGTCATCGAAGGTGTAGAAACCTTGCCACAGCAGCACCAGCAACGAGCCCAGGTAGATCGCGCCGAACCACAGCAGCGGTGGCACCAGCAGCATCGACAGGTACAGGTTTGGCCGGCGATACAGCAGGTTGGAGAACCGGCGCAACGGCGAGCTGCCCGATCGGGTTTGAGAGATAGCCAGGGTGTTCATGTCACACCCCGCCCGCAACGGTGTCGTGCAATGCGATCATGGCTTCACGCGCCCAACGAGCGCTGATGCGCTGGCCGGTCTGGTGCTGTGCACTGGTGTCCAGCCATTGGTTGTTGGCCTTGCTGATGTTCAGGGTTTGGCCGTTTTCCAGTTTCAGCTCGTAGCGGGTGGCACTGCCCTGATACTGGATATCGTGGAGCAAGCCAGTGACTTCGATTTCGTGGCTGGCCAGCGGGCCTTCGGCGAATCGCACGTGTTCCGGGCGAATCGAGAACGGCTGCGGATTGCCACTGAGCTGCCTGGCCAGGTCACCGCGAATCACATTGGAGGTGCCAACGAATTCCGCGACGAAGGTGGTGGCCGGTTTCATGTACAGGTTGCGCGGGCTGTCGACTTGCTCGATGCGGCCTTTGTTGAACACGGCCACGCGGTCGGACATCGACAGTGCTTCGGTCTGGTCATGGGTGACGAAGATGAACGTGATGCCGAGCTGGCGTTGCAGCTTTTTCAGCTCGCCCTGCATTTGCTCGCGCAGTTTCAGGTCGAGGGCACCGAGGGGTTCGTCGAGCAGCAACACCCGTGGACGGTTGACCAGGGCGCGGGCCAGGGCCACGCGCTGGCGTTGACCGCCGGAGAGCTGCACCGGCTTGCGCTCGCCGTAGCCGCCGAGGGCGACCATGTCGAGGGCTTCTGCGGCGCGCTTGAGGCGTTGATCCTTGGCGACACCTTTGACTTTCAAACCATAGGCGACGTTGTCGCGAACGTTCATGTGCGGGAACAGCGCGTAATCCTGGAACACGGTGTTCACGTCGCGCTGGTAGGGCGGCAGGCCGGCGGCCTCTTCGCCATGAATACGGATGGAACCGGCGCTCGGTTGTTCAAAGCCGGCGATCAGGCGCAAACAGGTGGTTTTGCCCGAGCCGGAAGGCCCCAGCATGGAGAAGAACTCGCCGTCCTGGATGTCGATGGAAACCCGGTCTACGGCTTTCACTTCGCCGAATTGACGGGAAACGTTGGTGAACTGGACTGCAAGCGTCATGGTGCGGTGCTCCAAAAAGACGAAGGCCGTCGCAGCGGCCCTGCCTGGACTTCTGAAAAAACGAACATCTTCTATCTGTAAGCCGTGCGCGTTAGCGGCAATGGCGCTGATCTACTGTGGGAGCGAGCTTGCTCGCGATGAGGGCAGAACAGTCAGTATCTCTGTCGACTGACACACCGCCATCGCGAGCAAGCTCGCTCCCACAGGGGAGGGCGGGTTATCGGCCGCCCATGATCGCGATGTAGTCCTGGGTCCAGCGGCTGTACGGAACGAACTTGCCGCCTTCAGCCTGCGGGGTTTTCCAGAAGGCGATCTTGTCGAACTGGTCGAAACCGTTGGTCTTGCAGCCTTCGGCACCGAGCAGTTCGCTCTCCTTGCACGCCGCCGGAACCGCTGGCAGCGAGCCGAACCACGCCGCTACGTCGCCCTGGACTTTCGGTTGCAGCGACCAGTCCATCCACTTGTAGGCGCAGTTCGGGTGCTTGGCCTCGGCGTGCATCATGGTGGTGTCGGCCCAACCGGTGGCGCCTTCTTTCGGGATGGTCGAGGCGATTGGCTGTTTTTCGTTCATCAGGCCGTTGACCTGATACGGCCACGCGCCAGAAGCGACCACGCCCTCGTTCTTGAAGTCGCTCATTTGCACAGTGGTGTCGTGCCAGTAGCGGTGGATCAACGGCTGCTGGGCGCGCAGCAGGTCGAGCACGGCCTTGTATTGGGCTTCGGTCAGTTCGTAGGGGTTCTGGATGCCCAGTTCCGGCTTGGCGGTCTTCAGGTACAGCGCAGCGTCGGCGATGTAGATCGGGCCGTCATAGGCCTGCACGCGACCCTTGTTCGGCTTGCCGTCCGGCAGGTCTTCGGCATTGAACAGCACGCCCCAGCTGGTGGGCGCGGTCTTGAACACGTTGGTGTTGTACATCAACACGTTCGGGCCCCACTGATACGGGGCGCCGTAGGTCTGCTTGTTGACCACGTACCAGGGTCCATCCTTGAGGCGCGGGTCGAGGTTTTTCCAGTTCGGGATCAACGCGGTGTTGATCGGCTGTACACGCTTGCCGACGATCAGGCGCAGGGAAGCGTCGCCGGACGCGGTGACCAGATCGTAACCGCCCTTGGCCATCAGACTGACCATTTCATCGGAGGTGGCCGCTGTCTTGACGTTGACCTTGCAGCCGGTTTCCTTCTCGAAACCGGTCACCCAGTCGTAGGCCTTGTCGCTCTCGCCACGTTCGATGTAGCCAGGCCAGGCCACGATATCCAGTTGGCCCTCGCCCGCCCCGACAGCTTTGAGCGGCTCGGCGGCCTGGACGCTGGCGCTGGCGAGCAGTGCGGTGGTGATTGCACTGAGCAGTGCGGTCTTGTGCACGAACATGGGAATTCCCTCTTCTTTAATTATGGTCGGGGCAGTGTCTTGAGCGTGGTGAAGCATGCCGTTGGTGGCTTGTTATTAGCGTAGTCAGAGATGCTCGCCATGGCGGGCCATGATGTGCCGCACCACGCTGTAGTCCTGAAGCGAATCGCTGGACAGGTCTTTGCCGTAGCCCGAACGCTTCAGGCCGCCATGGGGCATTTCGCTGACCAGCATGAAATGGCTGTTGATCCAGGTGCAGCCGTACTGCAGGCGCGCTGCGACCTGCATGGCCTTGTCGAGGTTCTGGGTCCAGACCGACGAGGCCAGGCCGTATTCCGAATCGTTGGCCCAGTCCACCGCTTGTTCCAGTCCGTCGAAACGGGTCACGGTGACCACCGGCCCGAACACTTCGCGCTGGACGATTTCATCGCCTTGCTTGCATCCGGCCAACAGGGTCGGCTGGTAATAGAAGCCGGCGCCGGAATGCACGGCTGCACCGGTCACCCGTTCGATGTGCGGCTGACCGAGGGCGCGTTCGACAAAACTGGCCACGCGGTCACGCTGGCGGGTGCTGATCAGCGGGCCGATTTCATTGTCGGCGTCGCGCTTGCCGGCGAAGCGCAGGCTGCTGACGGCGGCACCGAGTTCGGCCACCAAACGGTCATGAATCCCGGCCTGGGCGTAAATCCGGCAGGCGGCGGTGCAATCCTGACCAGCGTTGTAATAGCCGTAGGTACGCACGCCTTCGACCACGGCCTGAATGTCGGCATCGTTGCAGACGATCACCGGGGCCTTGCCGCCGAGTTCGAGGTGGGTGCGTTTGAGGGTTTTCGATGCGGCCTGGAGGATTTTTTGCCCGGTGACGATATCGCCTGTCAGCGACACCATGCGCACTTTAGGGTGGCTCACCAGGTGGCTGCCAACGCCTTCGCCACCACCGCAAACGATGTTGATCACACCCCGTGGCAGGATCTCGGCCAGCGCTGGCGCCAGGGCGAGGATCGACAGCGGCGTGTGTTCCGACGGCTTGAACACCAGGGTGTTGCCGGCGGCGAGGGCCGGGGCGATTTTCCATGCGGCCATCATGATCGGGTAGTTCCACGGCGCAATCGACGCCACGACCCCGATAGGATCGCGGCGCACCATGCTGGTGTAGCCCGGCAGGTATTCGCCGCTGAGCTGGCCGGTCTGACAACGCACGGCACCGGCGAAGAAGCGGAACACGTCGATCGTGGCATTCAGGTCATCCTGGCGGGCCAGGTGCAACGGTTTACCGCAGTTCAGGGCTTCGAGGCGGGCGAGTTGGTCAGCGTTTTTTTCGATGGCGTTGGCGATGTCGAGCAACAGGTTCGAGCGTTGCTGCGGTGTGGTCCGCGACCAACCGGCAAACGCGTGGTGGGCGGCGAGGATGGCAGCTTCGACTTGTTCGATGCTGGCTTCGGCGATCTGCGTCAGGACTTCGCCGGTGGCCGGGTTGAGGATTGGCTCGACAATGCCTTGCCCAGAGACCAGTTCTCCATCGATCAACAGGGCGGTGAACAACGGGGTCTGCGCGCCAGCCATTTTTCGGGTTCTCTTTTTTTGTGTGGCTTGTTGTGTAGACATGGCAGTGCTCCCTGTGACTGGGGCCCGGCCGTCTTTATTGGATGCAACAAGACTAGTTCGCGGGCCCGAGGACAACAAATACTAAATACCGAAGGTGGCGTTCGATTAAATAGATGGCTTGCGCCCGCCGTGGGGTTGTTCGCGGGCGACCGTGAGGAAGGGGTCCACCAGCGCCGGCCGCGCGGTGCCACGACGCCACGCGAGGCCGACATCGAGGGTCTGGCTGAGGTCGGCTATCGGCCGGGCTTCAATGATGTCGCCTTCCAGTGACCACGGGCGATACGTCATGTCGGGCTGGATCGACACACCTAATCCGGCGGCCACCAGGCTTCGCACCGCTTCGGTCGAGGCCGTGCGCAGGGTGATGCGCGGTTGCAGCGAGGCTGCCGACCACATGCGCTGGGCGTTGCGGTCCATTTCATCGACGTTAAGCTGAATCAATGGCTCGCGAGCCACGTCGGCGAGGTTGATGCTGTCGTGTTCCAGCAGCGGGTGCTGAGCCGGCAGCCATAGTCGGTGCGGCGAATGGGTCAGCACTTCGGTCTGCAGGGCGTGGCGGTCTTCGAGGTTGGACAGGATCAACACGCCGACATCGATCTCGCCGCTGACCAGCAAATGCTCGATGTAGGGGCGCTCGTCTTCCATCACGCGAATTTCCACGTTGGGGTAGGCACGCTGGAAACGGGTGAGCAAATCCGCCAGGTAATAACCGGCGACCAGGCTGGTCACGCCGACGATCAACTGTCCGGCGACCTGATCGGTGCTCTGTTGCAGGCTGCGCTTGGCGTTATCCACAGTGGCCAGGATCAAGTGCGCCTGACGCAGGAATTGATGGCCCTGGTGGGTCAGGGTCATGCCCTTGGCGTGGCGGCTGAACAGGCTGACGCCGATTTCCTCCTCCAGTTGCTGGATCGCCAGGGTCAGGGTCGACTGGGAAATGAACGCGGTTTGCGCGGCGGCCGAGATCGAGCCGGTCTCGGCCACGGCGATGAAATGACGGATCTGACGCAAGGTCATCATGGGAAAGCACCCGGTGGGCTGTTTTTATCGATTTTTTGGAGTGTATATCTTTTTTTTCGATGGGCAGCGCCAGGTGACTTGGCGATGCAACATCTGGAAGCACTCTCGCGCACGGGACGTGGGTACTTTCGATCTAGGCTGGTGGCCTTGGTTTCAGGTTAAACGTCTTGTGGAGGCGGCAAATGAACACCCGTGGATTGCTCGATCAACTACTCAAGTCCGGCCAGGACCTGTTGCAGAACAAGGCCGGCAGCTCACAGCAAAAGGGTGCGAGCGGTGGCACCAGTGCCCTCGGCAGCTTGCTCTCCGGCGCGAGTGGCGGGGCATTGGCGGCCGGCGCCATGGGTTTGCTGCTCGGCAGCAAAAAGGCCCGTAAAGTCGGGGGCAAGGTTGCGGTCTACGGCGGTCTCGCCGCGTTGGGCGTGCTGGCCTATAAAACCTTGGGTAACTGGCAGGCGCAGCAGGGCGGTGTGGCCGCTACGGAGCCGCAAACCCTGGACCGCGTACCGGCCGCGCAAGTGGAGCTGCACAGTCAGGCGATTCTCAAGGCGCTGGTGGCGGCGGCCAAGGCCGACGGTCATGTCGATGAGCGTGAGCGAGCCTTGATCGAAGGCGAATTCACCCGGCTCGATAGCGACCAGGAACTGCAACGCTGGCTGCACGCCRAGCTCAACAAGCCGCTGGACCCGAGCGATGTCTCCCGCGCCGCCCGCTCCCCGGAAATCGCCGCCGAAATGTACATCGCCAGCGTGATGATGGTGGACGAGGAAAACTTCATGGAGAAGGCCTACCTCGATGAGCTGGCGCGGCAGCTCAAGCTGGAGCCGGGGTTGAAAGCTGAACTGGAGAAGCAGGTTCGCCAGGCCTCCCTGTAAACCTTCAGCCCGCCATCGCGAGCAATCGAGCGTCGACCGGCTGCTCCCACAGGGGATCTTCAGTGATCACAGATTTTGTGTACGCCAGAGATTCAATGTGGGAGCGAGCCTGCTCGCGATGGCGTTTTCAGTCGCACCACATATCCAATGACCATTCCACGGTCTCTTTCTGCCCAATCATCCCTGGCACCCGCCCCCTCAATTAGCGGACAGTCCCAATCCCGAGCCCCCCGGCTTGCCCGTGGGATGAGCGGTGGTGTGCAAGCGTCTTATAAATGAAACACCGCCCTCAGCTATACTCCCCCGCATTTCGTATCAGCCCCGAGGAATGACTGTGAAGAACTGGACGTTGCGCCAACGCATCTTGGCGAGCTTTGCGGTAATTATCACCATCATGTTGCTGATGGTGGTCGTCTCGTATTCCCGGCTGTTGACGATCGAAAACAGCGAGGCCAGCGTGCGTGAGGACGCTCTGCCAGGGGTGTATTACAGTTCGATGATTCGTGGCGCGTGGTCCGACAGTTATGTACGCATGCAGGCCATGCTCGGCCTGGAGGAAGGGCAGGGCTTCACTGCCGAGGATGCCGCGAACTTCAAGGGCTTCGCCGAGCGGTTGAAGGAGCAGATGGACCTCTACCGTGCAACGATGGCCGACGAAGAAGACAGGGTCGATTACGCAGCGTTCGAAAAACTTCATGAGGACTACCACCGGATTCTGGCCGCGGTGATCGAGTTGCATAAACGTAACCAGAACGCCGAGGCCGTCAACATGTTCCACAGTGAGCTGACCCCGACCTGGATAGCGGGTCGAATGAAAGTCAATGACATCCTGCAGCATAACAAGACCGTGGCGGACACAGAAATCGCGGCCATTGATGATGCGGTGGTCACCGCCAAAGCCATCATGGGCATTTCCCTGGTGATCGCGGTGCTGGCCGCCGCCCTCTGCGGCCTGTTGTTGATGCGCGCCATCATGGCGCCGATGAACCGCATCGTGAAAATCCTCGAAATCATGCGCACTGGCGACCTCAGCAGCCGCCTGAATCTGGAGCGCAAGGACGAGTTCGGCGCGGTAGAGACCGGCTTCAACGACATGATGACCGAGCTCACATCTCTGGTGTCCCAGGCCCAGCGTTCGTCGGTGCAGGTGACCACGTCGGTCACTGAAATTGCAGCCACTTCCAAGCAGCAGCAAGCGACCGCCACTGAAACCGCCGCTACCACCACGGAAATCGGTGCGACCTCCCGTGAGATCGCCGCCACTTCCCGGGATCTGGTGCGCACCATGACCGAGGTCTCCACCGCCGCCGATCAGGCTTCCGTGGCCGCCGGCTCCGGGCAACAGGGCCTGGCGCGCATGGAGGAAACCATGCACTCGGTGATGGGCGCGGCCGATCTGGTCAACGCCAAACTGGCGATCCTCAACGAGAAGGCCGGCAACATCAATCAGGTGGTGGTGACCATCGTCAAGGTCGCCGACCAGACCAACCTGTTGTCGCTCAACGCCGCCATCGAGGCCGAGAAGGCCGGGGAGTACGGGCGCGGGTTTGCCGTGGTCGCCACCGAAGTGCGGCGCCTGGCGGACCAGACGGCGGTGGCCACTTACGACATCGAACAAATGGTGCGCGAGATCCAGTCGGCGGTATCGGCCGGGGTCATGGGCATGGACAAGTTCTCCGAGGAAGTGCGTCGCGGCATGTCCGAGGTGCAGCAGGTCGGCGAGCAGTTGTCGCAGATCATCCATCAGGTTCAGGCGCTGGCGCCGCGGGTGCTGATGGTCAACGAAGGCATGCAGGCCCAGGCCACCGGCGCCGAGCAGATCAACCATGCGCTGGTACAGTTGGGCGATGCCAGCAGCCAGACCGTCGAGTCTCTGCGTCAGGCCAGTTTCGCCATCGATGAGCTGAGCCAGGTGGCCGTCGGGCTGCGCAGCGGCGTTTCGCGATTCAAAGTCTGATGAGCGAAATCACGGCCAAACGCTCTGCCGTGAAGCGGGCGCTGCATGCATTGTTTCTGGTGTTCCGCATCGGCAGCGAGCGCTATGCGTTGCAGGCCGTCGAGGTGGCGGAAGTGCTGCCGCGCCTGCCCTTGAAGCCCATTCCCCATGTCCCCGCCTGGGTCGCCGGGGTGTTCGCCTATCGGGGCGCCGTGGTGCCGGTGATCGACTTGAGCGCACTGACGTTCGGTACGCCTGCACAGGCCCGTACCAGCACGCGATTGGTGCTGGTCAACTATCGCCCGGATGAAACTACCGAAGCACAGCTGCTCGGATTGATTCTGGAACAGGCGACCGACACCTTGCGCTGCGATCCAGCGGATTTTCAGCCCTACGGCCTGGAAAATCGGCACACGCCTTACCTGGGGCCGGTGCGCAAGGACGAGCAGGGCTTGCTGCAATGGGTACGGGTCAGCGATCTGCTGGACGAACAGGTTCGCTCCTTGTTGTTTCCCTCGCCGCCACTGGATCCGGCACTGCTGGAGGAGCGGTCATGAGCAGCGATCAGCGCTTTTTCGACTTCCTCAAAGAGCGTAYCGGACTCGACGTGACCTCGGTGGGACCGGCAATCATCGAGCGAGCGGTGCGCCAACGCAGCATAGCGTCGCAAGCACCTTCGGCCGATGAGTATTGGCACACCTTGCAGGGCTCGCGGGACGAGCAGCAGGCGTTGATCGAAGCGGTGATCGTTCCGGAAACCTGGTTCTTCCGTTATCCGGAATCCTTCGCCACCCTGGCGAAGCTGGCGAGCAAGCGTCTGGCCGGGATCAACAACCTGCGCGCACTGCGGATTCTCAGTTTGCCGTGTTCCACTGGCGAAGAACCGTACTCGATCGCCATGGCGTTGCTCGATGCCGGGCTCAAGCCGCACCAGTTCAAGGTCGACGGCATGGACGTCAGCCCGTTGTCGGTGGAAAAAGCCAGGCGCGCCTTGTACAGCAAGAATTCCTTTCGGGGTGACGACATTGCGTTTCGCGATCGCCATTTCATTGCCGAGGGTGACAACTATCGCCTGAACCCGTGTGTGCAGGAGCAGGTGCGCTTGCAGGTCGGCAATCTGCTGGATCCGGCCTTGCTGGCTGGTGAACCGCCATTCGATTTCGTGTTTTGTCGCAACCTGCTGATCTACTTCGACCAGCCGACCCAGAAGCAAGTCTTCGAAGTGCTCAAGGGCCTGACCCACGTTGACGGCGTGCTGTTTATCGGGCCGGCCGAAGGCAGTCTGCTGGGGCGTTTGGGGATGCGCTCGATCGGTATCGCGCAGTCCTTCGCGTTCAGTCGACAGGGGGCTCCGGACCCTGATCCCTTGCCGGCATTCGTGCCTGCTCCATTGCCAGTGCCGCAACCGCTGCGTAATCCACCGCCTGCGCCAGCGCGCAGTCGTCCATTCGCCAGTGTTGTGCCGCTGGCTTCTGCGCCGAAAACGTCTGGCGTCGATACGGTCGTGCTGCTGGCGAACATCGCCGCGCTAGCCAACGAAGGCAAAAGCGCCGAGGCGAGGGCCGCTTGCGAAAGCTATTTGCGCAGTCATGAACCGGTAGCCCAGGTGTTCTATTGGCTGGGACTGCTCAGTGATGTCGTCGGAAACGTCCTCGAAGCCCAGGGCTTTTATCGCAAGGCGTTGTACCTCGAACCGCAACATCCCGAAGCGTTGATGCACCTGGCTGCATTGCTGCAGGCCCAGGGCGACKTGGCGGGAGCCAGGCGATTGCAGGTACGTGCCGCCCGTAGCGCACGCACCACCGACAGTGAGCGTAAACGATGATCGCCTCCGACACCTTTAGCGTCACCCGGGATGCCCAGGCCATCGACGACTGCTGGAACCGTATCGGTATCCATGGCGACAAGTCTTGCCCGTTGCTGGCCGAGCATATTCATTGCCGCAATTGTGCGGTGTATTCGGCGGCCGCCACACGCTTGCTCGATCGCTATGCGTTGCAGCAGGAGGATCGCGGGCCAGTGTCCGTCACGGTCGAGAGCGAGGTGAAAACCCGCTCGTTGTTGATGTTCCGTCTGGGTGAAGAATGGCTGGGCCTGGCCACGCGCAGTCTGGTCGAGGTGGCGCCGCTGCAGGCGATTCACTCCTTGCCGCACCAGCGCTCCCGGGCCTTGCTCGGCGTGGCGAATGTGCGCGGTGCGCTGGTCGCCTGCCTGTCGTTGGTGGAGTTGCTCGGGCTCGACGACACTGGCAGCGCTGTGTCCGGCACGCGGGTCATGCCGCGCATGCTGATCATCGCGGCCCACGGCGGGCCARTGGTGGTGCCGGTGGACGAAGTCGACGGGATTCACGCCATTGACGAAATCATCCTCGATACCGCATCGCGCTCGGGTGCTCAGGCCAGCGCCAAATACACCCGTGGCGTGTTGCAATTCAAAGGTCGCAGCCTGCGTTGGCTGGATGAAGAACAGCTGCTGTCCGCCGTGACCCGGAGCCTCACATGACCCCCGAGCAAATGCGCGACGCTTCTTTGCTGGAGCTGTTCAGCCTGGAGGCCGAAGCCCAGACCCTGGTCTTGAGTGTCGGCCTGCTGGCGCTTGAGCGCGACCCGACCCTGGCCGATCAACTTGAATCGTGCATGCGTGCGGCGCACTCACTCAAGGGGGCGGCGCGGATCGTTGGCGTCGATGCCGGGGTCAGCGTTGCCCATGTGATGGAGGATTGCCTGGTCAGTGCCCAGGAAGGGCGCCTGGTGCTGCGTCCCGGGCACATCGATGCGTTGTTGCAAGGCACCGATTTGCTGATGCGCATTGCCACGCCAGGCAGCACGCCGGGGGACGTGGACATCGACGCCTACGTGGCATTGATGGCGCGGTTACTGGACCCGACGGCGCCGTTGATTGCGCCAGCAGAACCGGTGATGGCCGAACTTCAACCCGAAGCACCCGCGCCCAAGGTCGAGCCGCCCATGACTGCCGCCGAACCGCCATCGGCGCCAGCCCCGCGCAAGACCACACGCACCACCGAAAACGGCGAACGTGTGCTGCGTGTCACCGCCGAGCGCCTGAACAGCTTGCTCGATCTGTCGAGCAAATCCCTGGTGGAAACCCAGCGGCTCAAACCGCACCTTGCGACCATGCAGCGGCTCAAGCGCATGCAGAGCAACAGCTTGCGTGCACTGGAGAGTCTCAACGTGCATCTCAAGGATCACGCCTTGAGCCTGGAGGCCCAGGAAACCCTTGAGGATGCCCGGCGCTTGCTCGCGCAATCCCAGCAGTTGCTTATGGAAAAGAACGCCGAACTCGATGAGTTCGCCTGGCATGCCAGCCAGCGGGCACAGGTGTTGTACGACACGGCGCTGGCCTGTCGCRTGYGGCCGTTTGCCGATGTGCTGACCGGTCAGGTGCGTATGGTCCGTGATCTGGGGCGTGATCTGGGCAAACAGGTGCGACTTGAGATTGAAGGCGAGAAGACTCAGGTTGATCGCGACGTACTGGAAAAGCTCGAAGCGCCGTTGACTCACTTGTTGCGCAATGCGGTCGACCACGGCATCGAAACCCCGGAACAAAGGCTGCTGGCGGGCAAGCCGGCTGAAGGTTTGATTCGCCTGCGCGCGTCCCATCAGGCCGGTTTGCTGGTGCTTGAATTGAGCGATGACGGCAATGGCGTGGACCTGGAAAAGGTCCGTCGCAGCATCGTTGAACGAAGTTTGTCGCCCGCGCAAACCGCCGCTCAGTTGAGCGAAGAGGAGTTGCTGACATTCCTGTTCCTGCCCGGTTTCAGTTTGCGCGACACGGTCACCGAGGTGTCCGGTCGCGGCGTTGGCCTGGATGCGGTGCAGCACATGGTCCGGCAGTTGCGCGGCGCGGTGGTGCTGGAGCAGACGGCGGGCGAGGGCAGTCGTTTCCACCTTGAGGTGCCGCTGACCCTGTCGGTGGTGCGCAGCCTCGTGGTGGAAGTCGGCGACGAAGCCTATGCCTTCCCGCTGGCGCATATCGAGCGCATGTGCGACCTGGAGCCGGCGGAGATCGTGCAGGTCGAAGGCCGCCAGCATTTCTGGCACGAAGGCCGGCATGTCGGCCTGGTGGCGGCCAGTCAGTTGCTGCAACGTCCGGCCTGCCAGAACAGCGGGCAAACCCTGAGCGTCGTGGTGATTCGCGAGCGCGATGCGATCTACGGCGTGGCAGTGGAACGGTTTATCGGTGAGCGGACATTGGTGGTGTTGCCACTGGATGAGCGTCTGGGCAAGGTGCAGGACATTTCCGCCGGGGCMTTGCTCGATGACGGTTCGGTGGTGCTGATCGTCGATGTCGAAGACATGCTGCGTTCGGTGGATAAATTGCTCGACACTGGGCGTCTGGAGCGCATTGCCCGTCGCAGCGATCAGGTGGTCGAGGCGGCCCGCAAACGAATTCTGGTGGTGGACGATTCCCTGACCGTGCGAGAGTTGCAGCGCAAGCTGYTGCTCAATCGCGGATATGACGTGGCGGTTGCGGTGGACGG
Organism: Pseudomonas sp. P5_A2_2; assembly: GCF_054177685.1. Lineage (NCBI taxonomy): Bacteria > Pseudomonadati > Pseudomonadota > Gammaproteobacteria > Pseudomonadales > Pseudomonadaceae > Pseudomonas > Pseudomonas sp. P5_A2_2. Next base: position 610 of record NZ_JBGCUL010000043.1, on the reverse strand, counting down.
CATGGACGGCTGGAACGCGCTGCGTTCGGAGGATTTCGATCTGCTGATCACCGACATCGATATGCCGCGCATGGATGGCATCGAACTGGTCACGCTGCTGCGTCGGGACAATCGCCTGCAATCGTTGCCGGTGATGGTGGTGTCCTACAAGGATCGTGAAGAGGACCGGCGCCGTGGACTGGATGCCGGGGCCGACTATTATCTAGCCAAGGCCAGTTTTCATGACGACGCCTTGCTCGATGCAGTGGTCGAGCTCATCGGAGGAGCGCGGGCATGAGGATCGCAATCGTCAATGACATGCCCATGGCGGTGGAGGCCCTGCGCCGCGCCCTGGCATTCGAGCCGGCCCACGAGGTGGTCTGGGTCGCCGGCAATGGCGCCGAGGCGGTGCGCCAGTGCGCGCAGGACACACCGGACCTGATTCTGATGGACCTGATCATGCCGGTGATGGATGGCGTCGAGGCCACGCGGCGGATCATGGCCGAGACTCCGTGTGCCATCGTCATCGTCACCGTGGATCGCCAGCAGAACGTGCACCGGGTATTCGAGGCCATGGGCTACGGTGCGCTGGACGTGGTCGATACCCCGGCCCTCGGCGCCGGCAATGCCC
>NZ_JBGCUL010001095.1:0-1415 GCF_054177685.1 Pseudomonas sp. P5_A2_2 | reverse complement strand
ATGATGCTGCACGAACAGCCCCTGTTTGAAGATGTTCTTTGGCTTGATGTCCAGTTGCTCGAAGTACTTTCTGGTAGCGGGAGTCAACGCCAGCGTGCGCATCAGGCCGTGGATAAAGAAAGCTGCGACCTTGTTTCTCGGCATCACCAGGCGGCCCATGAGTTTCGCCAGATTGATCATCGCCTGGGCATGAGGGCGGCGCTCTACGTCATAGGTATCGAGTATTGCAGGCGTGGCATGGCCGCGAAGGACCCAGGCCAGTTTCCAGGCAAGGTTGGCGCCATCTCGAAGGCCCGCTACGAGGCCTTGCCCGACAAAAGGGGGGGTGATGTGCGCGGCATCCCCGGCGAGGAAGATACGTCCCTTGCTGAATCTGTTGCAGCAGCGCGCGTGGAATCGATACACCGCCTTGCGCTCGATTTCCAGTTCCTGCGGGTTGATCCATGGCGCGATGAGCCGGGCGATGCTTTCCGGGCTCTCCAGCTCCTCCCGGGATTCACCTGGTTGCAGCATGAACTCCCAACGCTCCCTTCCGCCGGGTGCGGGCATGTGCGGTGTTGGACGCCTTGGATCACAGATAAACTCGATGTGATCAATGGCTGACTTATGCCGGTTCCTGGCATCGACAATCAGCCAATCCTCTGCATAGGTTTGCCCTTCGAACTCCTGGCCAATCAGTGCCCTGACCCTGGAGCTTGCGCCATCCGCACCGATCACATACTGGGCGCAAACGCAATGCGAGTGTCCATTTTGATCCCGTACGGTGGCAACCACGCAATCCGACTCCTCGACCAGATTCGCAAGCTCGAAACCGCCCAGACTGGTCACTGACTTCAGCCGGGAAACCTGGCCGCGCATCGCTCGTTCGAGGTCGGGCTGATAGAAAGTCACAAGCTTGGGATGGCCGTCGATACAGCCCTCAGTATTGGCTCGACCGAATTGCCCGAGGACCGGGGAGTGCATCTTCACTTCAGGGATAGCGATCTTCTCGAAGGCGTCTTCCGACAACCCGGCGAGTTGCAGGATGCGCAGGGCCTCGTTGTCCAGAGCAATGGCACGGGGCATCAGTACGATTTCATGGAGTTTGTCCAGCACCAGGGTCGTAACCCCATAGCGGCCGAGCAGCGCCGCGATCGTCGCGCCTACCGGACCGTAACCGACGACCAGCACATCGACGGCGGAGGGAGTCAATTCGGGTACTTTCTTGTTGTTGTTCATCTCGAGCCCTTGTTGTGATTGAAGTCGTGAGGCGTACAGGCCTCATCGCCAGGCAGAGTCAAGGTATGCAAAATTGAGAGATATTTCAATATTGATGTTTTTGTCATTAATTTTTTGGGATCATTACCGTACCGTGACGAGGACATGTGAGCTATGCGCAGGGCCAGTTTCCGACCGGTGAGGCTTGGCTTCTGAGT
>NZ_JBGCUL010001094.1:0-1418 GCF_054177685.1 Pseudomonas sp. P5_A2_2 | reverse complement strand
CCTTCGAACAGGGCCAGCAGGTGCGTGTGCGACCACAGCGGCGTGGTATTGAGTTCCGGCTCGAAGATCGGCTGATCTTCGGCGTCCATGAAGGTCACCGACACGGCGCCCACTTCAAGGAAAGCGTCTTCATAGGTTTCGGCTTGTTCTGGGCTGATGGCGAGACGTACTTGCAGCCAAGGCATGGCGGGCACCTTTGAAAAATATTGATTGCAGCCTAGCGGGCTGCGAGAAGCGCGCAAGTTTACGCGAGAGTGCGGGTTTTGTGGGAGTGGGTTGACCTGGGGTTGTCGCCCCCCCCCGGTTAACCCCGGAACTCTGTGGGAGCGAGCTTGCTCGCGATGAGGTCGGTACATCCAGCATGGATGTTGACTGATACACCACTATCGCGAGCAAGCTCGCTCCCATAGGGAATGTGCGAAACCTTTAGATACAACAAAGCCGCCCGAAGGCGGCTTTGTTGATCGGGTCGAAGCTTAGTGCTTCTCGCCAGCCAGCTTGTGCTCGAGGTAGTGAATGTTCACGCCCCCTTTGCAGAAGCCTTCATCGCGGGTCAGGTCGCGGTGCAGCGGGATGTTGGTCTTGATCCCGTCGACCACGATTTCGTCCAGCGCATTGCGCATGCGCGCCATGGCTTCGTCACGGGTTGCGCCGTAGGTGATCAGCTTGCCGATCAACGAGTCGTAGTTCGGCGGAACGGCATAACCACTGTACAGGTGCGAGTCGACACGAACGCCGTTGCCGCCTGGAGCGTGGAAATGCTTGACCGTGCCCGGGCTCGGCATGAAGGTTTTCGGGTCTTCGGCGTTGATCCGGCATTCCAGCGCGTGACCGCGGATGACCACGTCATCCTGGGTGAACGACAGCTTGTTGCCGGCGGCGATGCTGAGCATCTCCTTGACGATGTCGATGCCGGTGACCATTTCCGAAACCGGGTGCTCTACCTGGACACGAGTGTTCATCTCGATGAAGTAGAAGCGACCGTTTTCGTACAGGAACTCGAAAGTGCCTGCGCCACGGTAGCCGATATCGATGCAGGCCCTGACGCAGCGTGCGAGGACTTCCTCACGTGCGTTCTCGTCGATGCCCGGTGCCGGCGCTTCTTCAAGCACCTTCTGGTGACGACGTTGCAGCGAGCAGTCGCGGTCGCCCAGATGGATAGCGTGGCCCTGGCCATCGGAAAGTACCTGGACTTCCACGTGACGTGGATTGGTCAGGAATTTTTCCAGATAGACCATCGGGTTGCCGAACGCCGCGCCTGCTTCGGAGCGGGTCAGTTTCGCCGAGGAAATCAGGTCTTCTTCTTTGTGCACAACGCGCATGCCGCGACCACCGCCGCCGCCAGCGGCCTTGATGATCACCGGGTAACCGACTTCGCGACCGATGCGCAGAGCGGTTTCTTCATCTTCCGGCAGCGG
>NZ_JBGCUL010001093.1:0-1421 GCF_054177685.1 Pseudomonas sp. P5_A2_2 | reverse complement strand
ATCCAGGAAAAGGACGGCATCAAACTGGTCAACGATGGCCTGCAGGTCGGTACGGCCCGGGACACCCAAGAGTTCCGCCGACTGGTCAAGCAGTCGCTGCTGTCGCAGAAGAGCAGCAACCCGTCGGTGGTCGAAGCCCTGCGCGTGCAGCGGCCGTCCGGCAAAGCGGACCTGGGGATCATCGTACGCTCGGTGCCATTGACCGACTGGAGCGAGGGCAAGCAATGCCCGACCGTGGTGATTTTCATCAGCGACCCGGAACAACAGTCCACCGCCCCGCAGGAAATCGTTCGTGCGCTGTTCGACTTCACCCCGGCGGAAACCCAGCTTGCCATGTTATTGGCCAACGGCCTGACCCTCGACGAAGCCTCGGAAGAACTGGGCATCAGCCGCAATACCTCGCGGGCGCACTTGCGCTCGACCTTCTCCAAAACCGGCGTGACCCGCCAGACCATGCTGGTGCGCCTGATCCTGCGCAGCGTGGCGACCCTCGGCTAAGCCCGACTGCCGACCTCGTCCGCTCGGACGATGGCGGCCCCCGCTGTACAGCGCACAGTGTCTTTATCCCAAACAGGGGACTGCCCCATGCGCAACTGCCCAACCATCCTCAAGACTGAACTGCTGGCGCAAAGCGGCCACTTTCAGATCGAAGCCCTGCACCTGCAATTCAGCAACGGCCAGCAGCGGGTCTACGAACGCCTGCGCGGCACCGGTTATCGTTCGGTGATGCTGGTGGCGATGCCTGATCCAGAGCATGTGCTGCTGGTGCGTGAATACGCAGTCGGTGTGGAAAAAACCATACTCGGCCTGCCCAAGGGCGGCGCTGAACCCGATGAGGACTATTTGCAGGCGGCGCAGCGCGAGCTGAGCGAAGAAGTCGGCATGCGCGCAGCACGTCTCACCGAACTGGGCGAACTGACCCTGGCACCGGGACACTTGTGCCATCGCTACCGGGTGGTACTGGCCGAACAACTGAGCCCCTGCCAATCGGCCGGCGACGAACCCGAGCCGCTGGAATGCCTGCGGGTGCCCCTGGCGCAAATCCCCGAGTTGGTGGCACGTGGTGAACTCCACGAAGCCAGGGCGATTGCGGCGTTGTTCATGGCCATGGGCGCCCTCGCCCGACGCACCTGACACAGACGCCATCCTCTTGTGGGAGCGRGCTTGGTCCGGGCGGCGATCCGACGATGAGGCCAGCACATCCARCATCAATGGCGCCTGACACACCGCCATCGCGAGCAATCGAGCGTCGACCGGCTGCTCCCACAGGGAATGCAGCCAGGCRCAGATCCCGGGAACGGCCAATAATCCTGTGGGAGCGAGCCTGCTCGCGATGAGGCCATCACATCCAACATCAATGGCGCCTGACACACCGCCATCGCGAGCAATCGAGCGTCGACCGGCTGCTCCCACAGGGAATG
>NZ_JBGCUL010001092.1:0-1423 GCF_054177685.1 Pseudomonas sp. P5_A2_2 | reverse complement strand
GTTCCATCGCTGCGCCGATGATTTCTTCGAGACGGTTCAGTTCCGGTTGCAGCAGTTCCTGACCGAACGTTGCTGGAACACCATCGACTGCCCAGGCCACCGGCTCTCGCTCGTACGGGCCGAGGATCAGCCCCTTGCCCTCTTGGCGAAGGTAGTAGGAAATATCGGGATCGCGAAGCAGGGGAAGGTGCTGGGGCCGGTCCACCAGGGCTGGAATATTGTCAGTGACCAGATATTGATGTTCCAGGGAACAGATGGGGAACTGATGGCCGATCATCGCGGCCACTTCATTGGCTCTGAAACCTGCGGCGTTCACGATAATGTCTGCGTGAATGACGCCTTGTTCGGTCGTCACTTGCCATTTTTTGTCGGCGAGTTGAGTAATCGCGGTCACCGGATTGTGCCGAACAATGGTCGCGCCGTAACCACGTGCCAGTTGGGCCATGGCATTGGTCACGCTGGTCGGATCAATATGACCGTCATACGGGTCCCAAAGCCCACCCAGCAATCCGGTGGTGTCCAGGAAGGGATGCAGTTCTTTCAGGCGCTCACTGCCGACAACTTCGACGCCAGGCAAACCGGCAAGTGTAGCGAGGCCTGCGACCCGCTTGAACTCATCCAGACGTTCCTTGGTATGCGCGAGCCGGATCGAACCTGTTTGGTGATGACCGACCGATTGACCCGTCTGCTCCGCGAGCTGTTGATACAGCTCGATGCTGTTTTTCTGAAGCTTCATGATGTTCAGGCTGGTGCTGAACGACGGAAGGTTGCCCGCGGCGTGCCAGGTCGATCCAGATGTCAGTTCAAGCTTCTCCACCAGCATGACATCCGTCCAGCCGGATTTGGCCAGATGGTAAAGCGTGCTCACACCAGTAATACCACCACCAATCACTAAAACTTTGGCTTCCGATTTCATCTCGGGGGGATCCTTTGACGGGTCTATTGGAGACGTGATTCGCCGGGGCTCCGGGCGTCTGGATTCGATGCTAAGGCGCTTGAGATGGCACTACAAACGATGTATACCAGTGTCATTTATAAGTAGGGCTTATGCCGGGGTGTCGCGATGTCGTTGACCAATCTTCAGCTCAACTGGCTTCGGACGTTTGAATCAGTGGGGCGACATTTGAGCTTTTCGGCTGCGGCGATTGAGCTGAACATGAGCCAGTCGGCGGTGAGCCAGCAGATAAAATTGCTCGAGCACAAACTTGGCAAGGCGCTATTCCTGAGGCAAACACGTTCGATCCAGCTGACCGTTTCGGGGCGGGCGTATTTGGCAGTGGTCCGGGAAGGCCTTTGGCATATGCACCAAGGGATGAACAACATCTTCAGCTCGGTCGCCCAAGGCGTACTTGAATTGAGCGTCAACAACTCCTTTGCGCAGTTGTGGCTCGCCCCCCGCATGGAACGGTTCGCTGAGCTGTAT
>NZ_JBGCUL010001091.1:0-1428 GCF_054177685.1 Pseudomonas sp. P5_A2_2 | reverse complement strand
CTGTACAACCGCTTCAAGGACATCAAGCTGCCGGAATACCTGGCGTTCTTCGGAGGCCGGCGCTTCGTGCCGATTGTCACCGGGTTTGCCGCTGTGGGTCTGGGTGTAGTGTTCGGTCTGATCTGGCCACCGATTCAGAATGGCATCAACAGTTTCGGCGTGTTGATGCTTGACAGCGGCAGCATCGGCGCTTTCATCTTCGGCGTGTTCAACCGTCTGTTGATCGTCACTGGCCTGCACCACATCATCAACAACATGGCATGGTTCGTCTTCGGCAACTTCACCGACCCGGCTACCGGCGCCCTCGTGACCGGCGACATCTCACGCTACTTCGCCGGCGACCCCAAGGGCGGCCAATTCACCACAGGCATGTTCCCGATGATGCTCTTCGGCCTGCCCGCCGCGTGCCTGGCAATGTACCGCAACGCCTTGCCGGAACGACGCAAAGTCATGGGCGGTATCTTCCTGTCGATGGCCCTGACCTCGTTCCTCACCGGCGTCACCGAACCCATCGAGTTCGCCTTCATGTTCCTTGCGCCACTGCTCTTCTTATTGCACGCGTTGCTGACCGGCCTGTCGTTGGCCATCACCAATCTGCTGAACATCCACCTGGGGTTCACCTTCTCCGGCGGCTTCATCGACATGATTCTTGGCTGGGGCAAGTCCACCAACGGCTGGCTGGTGTTCCCGGTGGGCCTGGCGTATGCCGTGATCTACTACGTGGTGTTCGATTTCTGCATCCGGCGTTTCGACCTGAAGACGCCGGGCCGCGAAACCAGCGCTGCCGCCCCGCAGGTTGCGGTGGCCGACAACGAACGCGCCGGGGCTTACATCAAGGCCTTGGGCGGTGCCGAAAACCTGATCACCGTCGGCGCCTGCACCACGCGGCTGCGCCTGGACATGGTGGATCGCAACAAGGCCTCGGATACCGGTCTGAAAGCACTCGGCGCCATGGCCGTGGTGCGTCCCGGCAAGGGCGGGAGCTTGCAGGTGGTGGTCGGGCCGATGGCCGATGCCATTGCCGATGAAATTCGCCTGGCGATGCCGGCACTGGCTCGCGCCATGGTGTCGTCACCGGCGGCAGAAATCGACGCACCGCCACCTGCCGCCGTGGCGACACCCGAGGCCCGGCAATGGCTCAATGCCCTGGGTGGTGGCGACAATGTGCTGCAACTCCACTGCATCGCCATGACCCGCATCCGCCTGCAACTGGCCGATGGCAAGGCGTTGTCGGAGTGTGATTTGAAAGCGTTGGGTTGTCAGGGGGTGAGTAAGCTGGACGGTGGCATTTGGCATCTGTTGATTGGCGACAAGGCACCGAGTTTGAGTGATGCGCTGGAAGCGTTGGTCAATCGTAGTGAGGTGAGTGCCAAGGTTTAGATTCTCGGTGCCTGATAGGCCGCCATCGCGAGCAAGCTCGCTCCCACA
>NZ_JBGCUL010001090.1:0-1433 GCF_054177685.1 Pseudomonas sp. P5_A2_2 | reverse complement strand
GGGCCGGTGAAGTCAGCTACCGCGACGGTACGCCGGTGATGGTCGACAACGGTTTCTCCAGCCCCGTGCGTGGCAAGACCATACAAGCGCAAACGTCGATGATCTACGTGCTCGGCCCGACGTCCTTCGCCGACAACACCAGCCTGACCGGCGAGCTGGTCTACAACACCGTGGTCAGCAACGACAAGTCGCAGCCAGTGACCCTGGCCCCTGGCTTCGCGCTGCCGGGCACCGACAGCCTGGTCAATGACCGCGATGCCTGGGGCTACACGGTGCAGGCGAACTTTGACTACAACAACGTGTTCAGCGGATGGGACATGTCGGTGCCTGTCACCTTCAGCGCCGCCGCCCACGGCGACAGCTCGATGGTCGGCTCGATCAACGCCGGCCAGAACGATAACCGCGCCAGCATCGGCAGTTCGTGGCGCTACCTGGGCAACTTCACCGTCGAGGCCCGCTACAACGCCTACCTCGGCAACGCCAACAACAGCCCGTTGGCCGATCGCGACAACGTCGCGCTCAACTTCAAGTACCGGTTCTGATTTCCCAATCGGAGGAGCACAGCATGTCCAGATTCACCCAAACATTATTGAGCACCGCGCTGACCGTCGGCCTGCTCGGCAGTGGCCTCGCCTACGCCAAGGTCAGCCCCGAAGAAGCCGCGCGCCTGGGCCAGGACCTGACCCCGATGGGCGCCGAAAAAGCCGGCAACGCCGATGGCAGCATCCCGGCCTGGTCCGGCAAATGGCGAGGTCTGCCACCAGGTCTCAAGTACGCCGGCCCCGGTACCCCGTATCCGGACCCGTACGCCGCGGAAAAGCCACTGTTCGTGATCGATTCGAAGAACGTGGACAAGTACGCCAACAACCTGACCGATGGCCAGAAAGCGTTGCTCAAGCGTTACCCTGATACCTTCAAGATCCCGGTGTACCCGAGCCACCGCGACTTCCGCCTCGATCAGCGCATGGAAGACCTGATCAAGAAAAACGCCGTCACTGCCGAACTCGACAATGACAACAACGACACGAAAAACGCCTGGGGTGCYTCGCCGTTCCCGATCCCGAAGAACGGCAGCGAGTTGATGTTCAACCATACCTTGCAGTCGCGCGCCAACACTGAAGAGGCCAACTACGGCCAGGCGGTGGTGTACGCCAACAAGGAAAAGGTGCTCGAAGAAGTCAACTACAAGATCTTCTCGATCTGGTCCAGTCCGGACAAATCCCTGGAGACGGCCAACGGCGTGCTCACCAACTTCCTGATCACCACCCTGGAACCGGTGCGCAAGAAAGGCGAGATCGTGGTCGGTCACGAGTTCATCAACCCGACCTCCTCCCCCCGCCAGGCCTGGCAGTACAGCCCGGGTCAACGCCGGGTACGTCGCGCGCCGACCGTGGGCTACGACTCGCCGACCGGCGCGGGAGGTTTTCGTGTGT
>NZ_JBGCUL010001089.1:0-1433 GCF_054177685.1 Pseudomonas sp. P5_A2_2 | reverse complement strand
CCCCTGGCGAGGCCGGCCTGACCAATCAGCTATTGATTGAACCCTACATCGCCGCCGGGTTGCCGCTAAGCAAACTGCGCCAGTTTCGCGTATCGCCGTTCCTGCTGCTGCCGGAGATTGCAGCAGAAGCGCTGGAACACTCTTGCGGAGCAGAAGTGGCCGCGAGAGTCCTGTCCGATACCCGCGATGAAGTCTCAATGCTGTTGCAGACAGGCGTGGTACTCAACTGCGCCAATGTCACCACAGCAGAGATCGCCGCACCGAAGTTGATCAATCGCAAGCGTCAGGGAAAAGGCAAGCCGCCGTTCTTCAGCTATCGGGTACTTCAGATCAGTGCCCCACGTGCAATCGGCACTTCAAGCGGCGGTGGGCAGCATGCGTCGCCGCGCGCGCATCTGCGGCGTGGGCACGTTCGACGGTTGGAGGAGCGGACTGTGTGGGTACGGCCGGCGATGGTTAATGCTGGGGCAGCGGCGGCGGTTGGGCAGGTGGAGAATAGAGTACTCCATCACACCCATGGTTTCCGGTGGCTAGGCGTGTGTTGTGGGGGAGAGCACTTTGCTTGGGAAGCAGCTCGAATAGTAGCTGCATGATGATCAATACCCAAGTCTGCGTTGCGAGCATGGGCTTAAGCTCATTCTGATTTCTCACTTAAATACCTGCCCCAATGCTCCATCATGACCCGACGCTATAGGCCGCCTYGGTCTTGTCCCTGATCGTATGAGCAAGGGCGGCTTCTGCCACCTCCCGCGGGTAGTCGGTTGTCTCCCTGGCCCAGCCCCGAAAAGTGGAGCGAAAGCCGTGCGCGGTGAGATCTGGACGCTCTAGCCGCCGCAGGAGTTGAAGCAAGGCCATGTTGGAGAGGTGAGTACCGGGTTTGTTTCCAGGGAAAAGGTATTCTGACTCGTTCGGTGCATCCTCGATCAGAGGACGAAGCAACTTGACGTCCTGCCTGCAGAGCGGAATGCGATACTCCTTCGGAACTTTCATGCGCTCGGCCGTAATCGTCCAGACCTGGGTGCCCAGATCAACTTCGGCCTCGCGGGCTCCAATGGTCTCGCTCGTACGAGTCGCCGTCAGGATCAACAGTTCGAACGCCTTGGCCGCTATGCCGTCCAGTGAGCGCAGGGTACGAACAAATTTGTTGGCCTCGTCATAGGGGAGGGCTGCGTGGTGTTTGACCTTCTGGATCTTGGGTTTGCGGGGTAGCAGATGGTCCAGGTGGCCCTTCCAGCGCGCCGGGTTCTCTCCGCTGCGGTGACTGCGAACCGTGGCCCAGTCCAGTACGGACTAGATGCGGCCACGCACGCGGGATGCGGTCTCGGGCTTTACCGTCCAGACGGGTTCAATCGCTTGCATGATCAGTCCCGTGTCGATGGCACTCACCGGCAGATGGCGTGGATTGGGTTCTCTGCTGCCTCTATGCTTTACAT
>NZ_JBGCUL010001088.1:0-1435 GCF_054177685.1 Pseudomonas sp. P5_A2_2 | reverse complement strand
GTCGAGTGGTTGTTGCGAGATGTTTTTTTGCTATTACTGCTTATTGTTCGCCGGTTTGTTAGGTAAGTTGTTGATTTTAAAATAAATAATATTGTTTAAAAATATCATCCAGTAAAGATGATTACCGATTCAATCAACGCTTCAATAGAATCAATTCATCGATTGAGTTGATTTATTAGTTGCCTAACCTCAATGTGATATTCTCGGATATTCATCATTTCTACGATGGGTAGTGATCATTCATGTGGGTTCCTCAGCTAAGCGAGTTCAGCCAGCCGATGTATTTGTCGATTGCCGACGCGTTGGCGCGCGATATCAGCAACGGCGTGTTGAACGAAGGTGATCGCCTGCCGACCCTGCGGGAGCTGGCGACCACGTTGAATGTCACACCGGGCACTATCAGCCGGGCCTATAGCGAAGCCCATCGGCGGCGTCTGGTGCAGGGAGAGGTAGGGCGGGGCACTTATGTGCTCAACCAGAAACAGCTTGAACTGCCGGCCAGCAACAGTGCCGCCCCGCTGAATCTGGGGCAGTCCGAATTATTGGATCTTTCGATCATCAAGCCTTACAGCGAAACCCTGGAATACTGGTTGCGCGGGGCGCTGGTAGGCATGGCCAAGAGCACCGATTTCGCTCGCGCCCTGGATTACGCGCCGGACGGCGGCCATCCGGCGCACCGCGAGGCAGGGGCGCAGTGGTTGCGTCATTCGTTGCCCGATGCCCAATGGCAGCAGGTGGTGATCACCGCGGGTGCGCAGCATGGCTTGATGGTGGCGATGAGTGCGCTGACCAACGCTGGCGACCTGGTGCTGTGTGAAGAGCTTTGCTACCCCGGCATCATTTCCCTGGCCCACGGTCTTGAGCGACGCCTGCGGGGCGTAGCCATGGACGATGAAGGGATCATTCCCGAGGCGCTGCGCGAGCTGTGCCTGCGGGAGAAACCGGCAATGCTGGTTTGCGTGGCAACCTGCCAGAATCCGACGGCTGCGATCATGTCGCAAAAACGCCGGGCGCAAATCGCCGCATTGGCTGAGGAGTTCGACTTCATCATTCTGGACGACGACATCTATGGCTTTCTCGCCACCGACCCGTCGATCAAACCGCTGTCGGCCTTCGCCCCGGATCGCTCGGTGTACCTGACCAGTCTGTCGAAAGCGGTCATGCCGGCGTTGCGAATCGGCTATCTCTACAGTCCGCCAAAACTATTGTCGCGCCTGACCTCGATGGTGCGCAGCAGTGTCTGGATGCCGTCGCCGTTGACGGCGCAACTGGCCAGCAATGTGATCACTGAGGGGCTGGATAAAAAGCTGATCCGCATTCAGCGCAACGAAGCCGCCGGGCGGCAGGCGATTGCCCGGGAAATCTTTGCCAATTTCGAGCTCAAGACCCAACCGTATTCCTACCACATCTGGCTGACCCTGCCCGAGCCCTGGAC
>NZ_JBGCUL010001087.1:0-1435 GCF_054177685.1 Pseudomonas sp. P5_A2_2 | reverse complement strand
CGTTTGCTCCTGGCAATGATTCTGGTATCTGATTGAGCCTTTCCCACTGGTAAAAGGATTTGCTCATGAGCTACCGCACGCTGGGTCATTCGGGTCTGCAGGTGTCCACCCTGACCCTGGGCACCATGATGTTCGGCGAACAGACCAGCACCGAAGATTCCCTGCGGATCATCGACAAGGCCTGGGACCAGGGCATCAATTTCATCGACACTGCCGACGTCTACACCAACGGCCGCTCCGAGGAAATCGTCGGCGAAGCCATCGCCAGCCGTCGCCATGAATGGGTGTTGGCCACCAAGGTCGGCTTCGGCCCCGTAGACGGCGTCCCCAACCGCAGCGGCCTGAGCCGCAAACACCTGTTCAACGGCATCGATGCCAGCCTGACGCGCCTGGGCACCGACTACCTCGACATCTATTACCTGCACCGCGAAGACCACGACACGCCGCTGGAAGTCACGATCTCGGCCATCGGCGACTTGATCCGCCAGGGCAAAATCCGCTATTGGGGCCTGTCCAACTACCGTGGCTGGCGCATCGCCGAAGTCATTCGCGTGGCCGACAGACTTGGCGTTGACCGGCCGGTGATCAGCCAGCCGCTGTACAACATCGTCAACCGCCAGGCTGAAACCGAGCAGATCACGGCGGCGCAAAACTACGGTCTGGGTGTGGTGCCCTACAGCCCGCTGGCGCGCGGGGTGCTCAGCGGCAAATACGCGCCGGATGTGAAGCCGGACGCCAACAGCCGTGCCGGACGTCAGGACAAACGCATCCTGGAAACCGAATGGCGCGTCGAGTCCCTGCGCATCGCCCAGCAGATTCAGGAGTACACCCAGGGCCGTGGCGTGGGTATCGTCGAGTTTGCGATTGCCTGGGTGCTGAACAACAGCGCCGTCACCTCGGCCATTGTCGGGCCTCGTACCGAAGCGCAATGGGACGCCTACACTAAGGCGCAGGCGGTGAAGATCACGGCCGAGGACGAGGCGTTCATCGATTCGCTGGTGACGCCGGGGCATGCGTCGACACCGGGGTTCAATGATGTGAGTCATTTTGTGTCCGGCCGTAAACCGCGCAATAACTGAACAAACACATAACCCTTTGTAGGAGTGAGCCTGCTCGCGATAGCGGTACTACGTTCAACAGAGATGTTGACTGGAAGATCGCCATCGCGAGCAGGCTCGCTCCTACAGTTGGACAGCGTTGATCGATCGGACAATATTCGTCCCGAAAACCACGTATCCTCCGCACCCCGTTTCACCTTCAACCTTGCGAGGACAGCTTGTCTAAAGGTATCGCTCTATCGGTTTCAGCCTCGGTGCTGTTTGCCGTCATGTATTACTACACGTCGCTGCTCACCCCCTTGAGCGGCGTGGAAATCTTCGGTTGGCGCATGCTGCTGACCGTGCCGTGCATGACCGTGTTCATGGTGGCGTCCGGC
>NZ_JBGCUL010001086.1:0-1436 GCF_054177685.1 Pseudomonas sp. P5_A2_2 | reverse complement strand
TTACACGGGCTTGCCCCCCCCCCATTTGCATTCGACCTGACCAGTCATGTGCACCGTATTTGACCAGCAAGATTCGTGGAGACATGACCGGCAGAGAACGGCCACAAGCGGCCACTCGCCTGACTCGACAGGCCACGTATATACGTTCAAGTGGCCTGATTGATTCGGCAGCAGCTGGCCGCCTTTTGGAGGGGAAAAGCTGCCCATATCCGATGCCACCACGCCCAGAGAGTCGGCATCTTCGGCGTCATGCCGATTTAGCGTAACATGTGTTGCGTAAAATAAATCTCGCTGCTACGATCAATCTCACCTTAGTGAAATCTCGTAGGAGAAAGCCGCTATGCAAAACTCTCTGCGCAAGGCATTCCTGGAAGATGGGGCAGTCCTGATCAAAGGGCTTCTGAACGAGGAGCAACTAGCTCGGTGTCGGACTGCCTATGACTGGGCAGTCGAGAACCACGGCCCCAACGCGTTTCGAATGTTCGATGGGACTTTGCAACAGTCGCATGTCGACAATGCCAATCCGCTCGCCAAGGAGCGCCTGGAGGAATTGGTCTCTTCCCTCCCCTTTGGCCAGTTGTTCGCACACCTCTGGGGTTCCGAAAACGTCTGGTATTTCGCCGAGGAAGTATTCCTCAAGGCTGGCGGACGCGGTTCGCGCACACTCTGGCATCAGGACACTTCTTATTTGCCCTGGGCCGGCATGCATTGGGGCAATGCGTGGATCAGCTTCGAATCCGTTCCCAAGCAGAATGCATTGGAGATCATTCGGGGCTCACACCGCGGAACGCGTTTTGATGGAACCACCTTCCTCGACCCGAACAACCCAACCCAACCCTTGCATGGAGGCGGCATGCTGCCTCGCCTTCCCGATATCGAGGCTGAGCGCGAGCAGGCGCCCGATGCATACGAAATTCTGTCGTGGGCAACGGAGCCCGGGGATGTGGTCGTGCTCCATCCCGGCTCGCTTCACGGCGGCGCGCCGGTCGACGAAGCCTTCCCGGATCGCCACACCTTTGTTTTCCGCTTCTTTGGTGACGATGCAACCTTCAACCCCCTGCCGGAGCACAGCGATGCGGGTTATCCGAAGGAAGGCGTTCTGTTCACCGAAGAATTGATGACCTTGAAGCCGGGAGAACCCTTCCGTCACCCCACCTTCCGCCAGCTCGTATGATCGGAGATCAAGCAATGAGTACCCAAAACCTGAAACGGCAAACCATCACCCCTCCCCAATCCCAAGTGTTCTACGATAACTATCACTTTCCGCAAGCGACGCGTGTCGGGGACATGATCTGGGTTTCCGGCCAGGTCGGAATCGACGCCACAATGACACCGGGCAATGGTATCGAAGAGCAGGCGCACCTAGCCTTCCAAGGCTTGAAAATCGCCCTTGAGGCGGCGGGCGCGACCCTGGCGGATGTTGTCGAGCTGATGAC
>NZ_JBGCUL010000042.1:0-14944 GCF_054177685.1 Pseudomonas sp. P5_A2_2 | reverse complement strand
TGTAACACCCGTCGTTGGTGGGACAACAGTCGATGGGCCTTGAATTGGGTGCTTAATCTCGCGTGGTTTGATCGCTTGGGACTTCCACGTCTCTCCTGACCTCAATCCCTCGAACCGCCCGGTGCGGACCCGCATGCCGGGTGGTGTGGCAGGGGTACGGTCTATGAAGGCCGTCCCCTATGCCGATTGGGGTTTAGTTCAGCCCCGGATTCGCCACCAGTCGCTCGCCATTGCGGGCCAGTGACTTGAGGAATTCGGTCTGCAATTCAGGATCATTGCGCGTCAGTTCGATCAGGCTCTGTTCCAGCTCACTGGCTTCCTCTTCAAGACCCAGCTCCGACAGGCGTTTGACCCGGTGGACCCATTGGCTGACTTCATCGCCTTCGAGATCGTCATAAATCAACCCGTGGGCCTCATAAAGCTTGCTGCGCAAGTTGCTGCTGATGACCAGGGTGGAATCGTTGTGCACGTTGCCCTGGGCATCCTCAACACGGATCAGCAAGCGGCTCAGATGATTGATGTCATGTTCGGCGAACGGGTTGTCCAACAGATTCAGGCGTAACACGCCGTTTTTGTCGGTGGTCAGCTCGAAGGTTTCCTTGCCGGCCTTGACCTCGACCGGGCGCTCGCTCCAGGGCAGGCTTGAGTACTCCGTACGCTTGTCGCGCTGGACTTCATCAATGCCGGCCAGGTTCTGCTGCGCGCGACCGTGGGACTGCACGTTCATGAACGGGTTGAGCCCGGCGAAACCGTAGCTCAGCCAATCCTTGGTCACGCTGTCCGGCAGATTGCCGAGGGCGAACACATTGACCACGTTGGCACCGACACCCGCCACCACGGCCACCGCGCCCAGCGGGATTTCGTAAATCTCCCGCCAGGGTTGGTACGGCGTATAGCGGTCGTAGTGACGTGTGACTTCGTACTCGGTGACTTCGAAAGTCTTCTGCTCGTGAATTTTCACCCGCCGTTGCGGCAGCTCAAGCACCTTGGGCTCACCGACATCGATCTGCAGGCTGTGATCGAGCAGTTTGCGCTCGACACGTTCCTCTTGCTCGCTGCGTTGTGACATGTGGTTGGCACAGCCGCTGACCAGTAGGGTGCCGCACAAGGCGGCACCACTGAGGCCTAAGGTGTTTCGCTTGAACATGACGCCTCTATGTCTGGTATCAGCGGCGGATGCGGGCCTGAAGGAACGACAGTACGTCGTCGACCGGCAGCGCTTGCGCATCGGCCTCGGTGCGGCTCTTGTATTCCAGGTTGCCTTCGGCCAGGCCGCGGTCGCTGACCACGATCCGGTGTGGAATGCCGATCAGCTCCATGTCCGCGAACTTGATGCCCGGGCTGGTTTTCTTGTCGCGGTCGTCGAGCAGCACTTCGAAGCCGGCAGCGGTGAGTTGCGCGTACAGCTTGTCGGTGGCTTCACGAACCTGTTCGGTTTCGTAGCGCAGCGGCACCAGGGCGATCTGGAAAGGCGCGAGGGTGTCGCTCCAGATGATCCCGTTTTCGTCGTTGTTCTGCTCGATGGCAGCCGCTACCACGCGGGACACGCCGATGCCGTAGCAGCCCATTTCCAGGGTGACCGGCTTGCCGTTTTCGCCCAGCACTTCGCACTTCATCGCTTTGCTGTACTTGTTGCCCAGCTGGAAGATGTGCCCGACTTCGATGCCGCGCTTGATTTCCAGGGTGCCTTTGCCGTCCGGGCTCGGGTCGCCGGCCACGACGTTGCGCAGGTCGGCAACGGTCGGAACAGGCAAGTCGCGTTCCCAGTTCACGCCGAAGTAGTGTTTGTCGTCGATGTTGGCGCCGATGCCGAAGTCGCTCATCAGTTCGACCGAACGGTCGATGATGATCGGCAGCGGCAGGTTCAACGGACCCAGGGAACCGGCACCGGCGCCAATGGCGTCGCGCAGTTCGCTTTCCGAGGCCATGACCAGCGGGCTGGCAACGCCTGGCTGGTTGGCTGCCTTGATTTCATTCAGCTCATGGTCGCCACGGATGATCAGGGCAATCAGCTTGCCTTTCTCTTCAGCGTGCACCACGAGGGTCTTGATGGTTTTCTCGATCGGCAGGTTGAAGCCTTCGACCAGTTGCGCAATGGTCTTGGCATTCGGCGTGTCGACCAGGCGCAGTTCTTCGGTCGGAGCGGCGCGCGAGGTTTCCCGTGGCACGGCCTCGGCTTTCTCGATGTTCGCCGCGTAGTCGGAACCGTTACTGAAGACGATGTCGTCTTCGCCCGATTCGGCCAGAACGTGGAACTCGTGGGAGCCGGCGCCGCCGATGGAACCGTTGTCGGCTTCGACAGGGCGGAACCTCAGGCCCAGACGGGTGAACACGTTGCAGTAAGCCTGGTGCATGCGGTCGTAGGTGACTTGCAGCGAAGGCTGGTCGGCGTGGAACGAGTAGGCGTCCTTCATGATGAATTCGCGGCCACGCATCAAGCCGAAGCGTGGGCGGATTTCGTCACGGAATTTGGTCTGGATCTGGTACAGGTTGATCGGCAGCTGCTTGTAGCTGCTCAATTCGTTGCGCATCAGATCGGTGATGACTTCTTCGTGGGTGGGGCCTGCGCAGAAGTCGCGACCGTGGCGATCCTTGAAGCGCAGCAATTCAGGGCCGTACTCTTCCCAGCGCCCGGATTCCTGCCACAGCTCAGCCGGTTGCGTGCTCGGCATCAACACTTCGAGAGAGCCGGCGGCGTTCATTTCTTCGCGAACGACGGCTTCGACCTTGCGCATTACCCGCAAGCCCATCGGCAGCCAGGTGTACAGGCCCGAGGCGAGTTTGCGGATCATGCCGGCGCGCAGCATCAGCTGGTGGCTGATCACGACCGCGTCGGAAGGCGTTTCTTTTTGTGTGGCGAGCAAAAATTGACTGGTGCGCATGGTTGGCCGTTATCGATTGCTGATGACGAGAAATGACGGAGCATTGTACGGGCGAGAACCGCTGGCGTACAGGCGTGCGGTCGGTGGTGTGGCAGGAGGGCGCGATTCACACGGCCCTCCGCGATTCTTCCTGCGAAAAGATTTTACGATTCTTCGGCGACCGGGGTCTGCACCGGTTCCGGTGTCGGTGTCGGACCTGCGCGGCGGTTCTCCTGGAACCAGTGCAAGGCGATCAACAACAAGGTCGGGACGCCCAGCAGGGCGGTGATCAGGAAGAAGTTGTGGTAACCGAATTTTTCCACCATGACCCCGGAGTAGCCGCCGATCAGGCGCGGCAGCAACAGCATGATCGAGCTGAGCAGGGCGTATTGGGTGGCGGAGAACTTGAGGTTGGTCAGACTCGACAGGTAGGCGACGAACGCCGAAGTCGCCAGGCCTGAACTGAAGTTGTCCAGGGAGATGGTCAGCACCAGCATGTTCAGGTTGGGGCCCATGTCGGCGAGCAGCAGGAACAGAATGTTGGTCGCCGCGGATGCGACGCCGCCGATGAACAGGATCGGCAGGATGCCGAAACGCACGATCAGCAGGCCGCCCATGCCGGCACCCACCAGGGTCATGATCAGGCCGAAGATTTTGCTGACGCTGGCGATCTGGTCCTTGGTGAAGCCCTGGTCGATGTAGAACACGTTGGCCATCACGCCCATGACCGTATCGGACATCCGATAGGTGGCGATCAAGCCGAGCAGCAGCAGCGCTTGCCAGCGGTATCGCAGGATGAAGTCGTTGATCGGCGTGAGCACGGGTGCCAGGCCGCGACGGCCCATGGACGAGAGGCACAGGGCGGTGAGCGTGATATAGAGGATGGCCCGCAGGAATGCGCGGTCTTCGAGCAGCAGGTCGAGCACGCTCACGCCTTCGAACAGTACGCTGGCGAAGTCGGTGTAGTAGAGCTGGGTGAACATGGCCGGCACGGACACCAGCAATATGATCAGCACGAACACCGAGGCCAGTTGATGCACGAAGCTGTAGCGCCCGGCCTGCAGTTGCGTGCGCAGCGGCACGGGAGGTTCGCGCATGAATATGGAAGTCAGCAGTGCCGGGACCATCAGTACCCCGAACAGAATGTAAGTGCCGGCCCAGGCCGAATGCTTGTAGTTGAAGCCGGTGGAGCCAAAGCCCTCGGCGAAGTACAGCGCGCCTGCAGTCGCCAGCAGCGCAGCGACCCGGTAGCCGGACATGTAGCTGGCGGCSAGGGCGGCCTGWYGRKTGTCYTSGGCGATTTCCAGGCGATAGGCGTCTACCGCAATATCCTGCGTCGCTGATGCGAAAGCGACGACCACGGCAATGGCGATCAGCCAGGACAAATGCTTTTGCGGATCGCAGAAACCCATCCCGATCAGGCCAAGGATGACCAGTGCCTGGGACAGCACGAGCCAGGATCGTCGTCGACCGAGTTTGCCGAGCAACGGCAGTCGCCATTGGTCGAGCAACGGTGACCAGACCCATTTGAAGGCATATGCCAGGCCAATCAGGCTTGCATAACCGATGGTTTCACGCGCCACGCCGGCTTCACGCAGCCAGACTGAAAGCGTCGAAAACACCAGCATGTAGGGCAGGCCGGCGGCGAACCCAAGCAGCAACAGCACGAGTGTCGAAGGGCTGGCATAAGCGGCGAGCGCGGCGCGCCAGGTTTTACGGGGCATGGGCTGGAGTCTGCCTCAAGAAATACGGAAACAAAGCGCGCACTCTAACCGCTGTGCTCTACCGGACGCCARCCATGGCGCTGAATATCAACACGATTATTCAGGACACTGATGCCCTCCATGCGTAATCGTGCGCGCTGCTCATCGCCCGAAGGGCTGCCGACCGGCAGGCTGATACGCCCGTTTGCACCCAGAACGCGATGCCAGGGCAATTTGCTGTCGCTCGGCAATTGGCTGAGGGTGCGGCCGACCCAGCGCGCGGCGCGACCCAGTCCTGCAAGCTCGGCCAGTTGACCGTAGCTGACGACTTTGCCCTCGGGAACTTGCGCCAGTGTCAGATACAGCGCCGTGCGTCGGATTTGCGCCGCACTCTCGGGTTCATCGGTTGGATCGGTCACGTCCGTCAGTCCTGAAGAAGTCTGCTTTACCATCTGTAGAGTAAATCCTGTACAGACGGTTGAGAAATGAACTCAACAAAAATAGTCGGGTCAGTCATTGTCAGATCCTTATTCCTACGGATAATGCCGACTTTTCTCGCAAACCTGAGCCTGTATTTTGCTTATGTTGTCCAGATCCCTGCTGTGTCTCGCCGTACTTGGTGCTTCCACTCCCTTGCTGGCCGATACCGTGTGGTTGAAGAACGGTGACAAGCTGAGCGGCAAGATCACGCTGTTCGATGGCGGCAGGCTGCTGATCCAGACCGAGTACGCCGGTGCGGTGACGATCGACTGGAAACAGGTCAAGACCCTGGAAAGCGATCAGGAATTGTTGGTCAAGCAGGATGCCTACACTGGCGAGAAAGCCAAGTCGCTGAAAGCAGCGGACGCCGRCAAGGTGACGCTGGCCAACGGCGAAGTGCCGAAGACGGTCGAACTGGCGAGCATCCAGCAGATTCTCAAGCCAAAGCCGGTGGTCGAGGATCTGGTGTGGAAAGGCAACGTCGATATCGCGCTGGACTATCAGCGGGCGGAAAACGACACCGATGACTACGACATCGACTTCAAGACCAGTGCGCGACACGGTCGCTGGCGGCACACCGCTGAAGGTGAATACAACCGTGAGTTCCAGGACGACGTGGTGACCACGGACAACTGGCGGGCCGAGTACTCCATCGACCGATTCCTGACCGATCAATGGTTCTGGCAGGGGCGCCTGGTCTACAAGCGCGACAAGGTCGAAGACCTTTCCCGTCAGCGCACTGTCGGTACGGGCCCCGGCTATCAGTTCTGGGATGACGAACTCGGGGCGTTTTCCCTTGGCTCGCTGGTCAACCGCACGGACTTTGAATTCTCCGATGGCAGCAAGGACAATTTCTACGCCCTGGCCATGACGTGGGATTACAACCGCTACCTGGTCGGTAAACGTGTCGAGTTCTTCACCAGTGGTGAGGTCGGCAAGCCGCTGTCGGGTGTGGCCGACTACGCACTCGATGCCGAGATGGGGTTGCGCTACAAGGTGACCGAATGGGCTTCGCTGAACCTGAAGGCGGAGCGGGACATCATCAGCGGCACCGACGATGCGGATCTGGACAAGACGCGCTACACCGCGGGATTTGGCGTGACCTGGTAAGAAATTTTTTTGTGCGGACAAAAACACCCGCCCACAAAAAAGCCCCGCTGTTGAGGGCGGGGCTTCTTACTAAAGCAAGTACAAGTTAGATAACTTGAACTTCTTCAGCTTGCATGCCTTTCTGACCGCGGGTAGCGATGAAAGAAACCTGTTGGCCTTCTTTCAGGCTTTTGAAGCCGTCGGACTGGATAGCTTTGAAGTGAACGAACAGGTCGTCACCGGATTGTGGGGTGATGAAGCCGAAGCCTTTTTCATCGTTGAACCACTTAACGGTACCGGTTTGGCGATTAGACATGGTGTAACTCCTTGAACAAAGATAACTGCGACTCAGGAAGAACCCTGGCCGAGACTGAGTGCAAAGAGCAGGAAAAATTCTTGTAGATGGTTGGATCGAAATTCAACATATCGTGTAGAGATTCTCAGTGACACAAGCAGCACAGTGACGCCACCTTAACCCTTTTTCCGGGACGTGCCAATGCTTCTTGCGAAGGTTTCTCTGATTTAAGGATCGGCGGTGCGACGGTTCGTCGCCAGCGCAGGTAATTCCTGCCTGTTCGGCGAGAATTGCACCGCGGACTTTGAACCCGGCGGCGCGCCCGGTAAGATGCCGGACAGAATTTTTCGACCTCGCTATTCAGGACACCCGCCATGAGCATCAAATCGGACAAGTGGATTCGCCGCATGGCGCAGGAACACGGCATGATCGAGCCTTTCGTCGAGCGCCAGATGCGCGGCAGCGACGATAGCCGTGTGATCTCCTACGGCGTGTCGAGCTACGGCTACGACGTGCGTTGCACTAATCACTTCAAGGTGTTCACCAACATCAATTCGGCCATCGTCGATCCGAAGAACTTCGATGCCGGCAGCTTCGTCGACATCCACAGCGACGTGTGCATCATTCCGCCTAATTCCTTCGCCCTGGCCAGCACCGTCGAATACTTCCGCATTCCGCGCAATGTCTTGACCATTTGCCTGGGTAAAAGCACCTACGCGCGCTGCGGCATCATCGTCAACGTCACGCCGCTCGAGCCTGAGTGGGAAGGTCACGTGACCCTTGAATTCTCCAACACCACCAATCTGCCGGCGAAAATCTACGCGAACGAAGGCGTGGCGCAGATGCTGTTCCTCGAGTCTGACGAAGAATGTGAAGTGTCCTACAAGGACCGTGGCGGCAAGTACCAAGGCCAGCGTGGCGTAACCCTGCCTCGCACCTGAGTCAACCGTCCGACAAATGCCGGGAATTCCTGGGCGGGCGTACACTCTATGGAGTGTACTGCTCCGATCCGCGCAAGGCGGGTCGGGCCATCGCTCAGGAGTGCCGAATGAAGATCGATCCGCGAATCAGTGCCGAACTGGCAAGGTTTGAACCCAATCAGGTTGGCGTTCTGGCCTGGTCCTTGTTGGCGCTTCCCTCGGTCATCCCGGCTGGCGGGATTCCAGGTCAACCCGACCCTGATACCCCGAACGAACAGCCTAACGAGCCAGGTGAGCCGACCCTGCCGGATGAGCCACCGCCTGCGCCTGTTGTCTGATAATCCGGACACTACCAATCAAATGTAGGAGCGAGCCTGCTCGCGATTGCGGTGTAACAGTCACAATGAAGCTGACTGAACCACCGCAATCGCGAGCAGGCTCGCTCCCACAGGTTTTGCAGTTGGCGTTACTTCAGGTTGCCACTCAGGAACTGCTTCAACCGCTCGCTTTTCGGATTGCCCAGCACGTCTTCTGGCGCGCCTTCTTCTTCAACCAGACCCTGGTGCAGAAACAGCACCTGGCTCGACACTTTGCGCGCAAAGCTCATTTCGTGGGTCACCATGATCATGGTCCGGCCTTCTTCGGCCAGGCCCTGGATCACCTTGAGCACTTCACCCACCAGTTCCGGGTCCAGCGCGGAGGTTGGTTCGTCGAACAGCATGACTTCCGGCTCCATGGCCAGTGCGCGGGCAATCGCAACCCGTTGTTGCTGACCGCCGGACAGGAATGCCGGGTATTGGTCCGCTACACGGGAGGCCAGTCCCACCTTGTCGAGGTAGCGCCGGGCGCGGTCCTCGGCTTCTTTCCTGTCGCACCCCAGCACCCGCCGCGGGGCCATGGTGATGTTTTCCAGCACCGTCATGTGGCTCCACAGGTTGAAGTGCTGGAACACCATGGCCAGGCGAGTGCGAATTCGCTGCAGTTCATTGGCGTCGGCCACGTGCATGCCGTGACGATCCTTGATCATGCGGATGTTCTGCCCGTCGAGGCTCATGGCGCCGTCGTTGGGTTGTTCCAGGARGTTGATGCAACGCAGGAAGGTGCTTTTACCCGAGCCGCTGGCGCCGATCAGGCTGATGACGTCGCCGGTGTTGGCCTTGAGTGAAACACCTTTGAGGACTTCATGATCGCCATAGCTCTTATGCAGGCCTTCGATGGTCAATTTGTACATGGGGCGTGCATCCTCAAGGCGAAAGTAGATAGCCGCTGCGATAGGCTTCGGTGCCCGCGACGTGGGCGATCACCATGCCGGCAGTGGCCATGCGGCGCAGCGAACGGGCGTACATCAACCCGGCGGCGGAGCAATGAACGGGAGTGACGCGATCGCTGATCGGATCAATGATCTCGGCGATCAGTTGCCCGGCCTCCAGGTACTGGCCCGGCAGCGCGGTGAACACCAGCAACCCGCCGACGGGCGTGGCCACCGGTTCTACACCGGCCAGCGGTGTCGCCGGCCAGGGCAGGTCGGGCAGGGGCGCGGGTTCGCCGGCGATCGCGCCGAAATGGATCAGGTAGTCGATCAACGCCTGACAGTCGAGGCTTGCCAGCGGGTGATTGACGTCGCCCTGGCCGCGCAATTCGACGGTCACCGAAAAACTGCCTGGTGGAATGTCGAAGTGTTCGCCGAAGCGTTCCTTCAACTGCCACCAGAGCAGGGTGAAGCATTCGTCGAACGACTGGCCACCGGAATCGGTCGCCAACAGGCTGGCTTCGGCGCCGATGTAGCGGGCCAGTGGCTCGACCTGTGGCCAAGCCTGCGGCGTGGTGTACAGGTGTGCGACCGCTTCGAAATCACAATGCAGGTCGAGCACCATGTCGGCATCGCAGGCCAGCCGTTGCAGGGTCAGGCGCTGGGATTGCAATTGGGTGTTGGCGGTCTGCCGGGCCAGCGCATCGCGCAGGCTGCTGCGGATCAATTGCCGGTTGTGCTGCGGATCTTCACCGTGTTGGTCTTCGATCGCGTTGCCGACTTCTTCACTTAAGTCGACGAACCAGCGGTTGAAGTTCTGGCCGCTTTCCAGCTCGTAGCGGCCCAGCGGCACATCCATCAGCACCTGTTCCAGGCCCACCGGGTTGGCGATGGGCACCAGCACGATTTCGCTGCGCAGGCGACCGGCGGCTTCCAGCTCCGCCAGGCGTTGCTTGAGGTGCCAGGCCACCAGCATGCCGGGTATTTCATCGGCGTGCAGGGAGGCCTGGATGTAGATCTTGCCGTTGGCCGGTTGTGGGCCGAAGTGAAAACTGTGGATCTGTCGTGCGGTCCCCGGCAGCGGGGCCAGCAGGTCATGTATCTGGTGGCRCATCTGTTGTTTCCTGAAGCAGGTTGAGCCCTAGTGGGTCGGCCCGAGGAAGGCCAGCCATCGGCGTTCGGCAAGGCGGAACAGGCCGACCAGCGCAAAAGTGACGGTCAGGTAGATCAGCGCGGCGATGCCGAACGACTGGAAGGTCAGGAAGGTCGCCGAGTTGGCGTCCCGCGCGACTTTCAGGATGTCCGGGATGGTCGCGGTGAAGGCCACGGTGGTCGAGTGCAGCATCAGGATCACTTCGTTGCTGTAGTACGGCAACGAACGACGCAGGGCCGACGGCATGATCACATAGGCGTAGAGCTTCCATCCGGTCAGCCCGTAAGCCTTGGCCGCTTCCACTTCACCGTGGGCCATGCTGCGGATGGCCCCGGCGAAAATCTCTGTGGTGTAGGCGCAGGTGTTCAGGGCGAAGGCCAGGATGGTGCAGTTCATCGCATCGCGGAAGAAACTGTCGAGCAGCGGTTGTGCGCGCACCGCGGCCAGGCTGTAAATGCCGGTGTAGCAGATCAGCAACTGGATATACAACGGCGTGCCACGGAACAGGTAGGTGTAGAACTGCACCGGCCAGCGAATGTAGAGGCGCGGTGAAACCCGGGCGATAGACAGTGGAATCGAGACGATGAAACCGAAGAAGATCGATGCGCTGAGCAACCACATGGTCATGGCCAGACCGGTGATGTTATTGCCGTCGCTGTAAAGGAAGGGTTTCCAGTATTCCTGCAGGAGTTCGATCATCGTACGGCCTCCCGGGTACCGGCGGAGTAACGACGTTCAAGCCAGCGCAGAATGAAGTTGGACGCGCTGGTGATCACCAGATAGATCAGCGCGGCAAGTACCAGGAAGTAAAACAGCTGATAGCTGCTTTTGCCGGCGTCCTGGGCAGCCTTGACCAGATCGGCGAGGCCGATGATCGACACCAGCGCGGTGGCCTTGAGCATCACCATCCAGTTGTTACCGATGCCCGGCAGGGCATAACGCATCATCTGTGGGAACACCACGATCCAGAAACGCTGGCCGCGCTTGAGGCCATAGGCGGTGGCCGCTTCGACCTGACCCCGTGGGACGGCGAGAATCGCGCCACGGAAGGTTTCGGTGAAATACGCACCGTAGATGAAGCCCAGGGTAATGACCCCGGCGCTGAACGGGTTGATTTCGATGTATTCCCATTCCATGTAATCGGTAAACGAGGTCAGCCAGGTTTGCAGACTGTAGAAAATCAGCAGCATCAGGACCAGGTCCGGAACGCCGCGAATGAGCGTGGTGTAGAGCTGGGCAGGCAAGCGCATCAGTTTGACTTTTGACAACTTGGCACTGGCGCCGAGCAGACCGAGCAACACGGCTACCAACAGCGATAACGCCGACAATTTGATCGTCATCCAGGTGCCTTGCATCAGCAGCGGACCGAAGCCCTTGAGGCTGAAGGCAGAGAGCCCCAGATTTTCCAGTAGGTTTTCAAACATAAATCAGCAGCCTGATCGGATGAAAAAAGCGCCCATCCAGAGATGGGCGCCGGGCATTATTTGCCGCTGTACAGATTCAGATCGCCAAAGTGTTTCTTCTGAATGGTGGTGTAGGTGCCATCATCGTGTAACGCTTTGATACCTTTATCCAAAAGTGCTTTCAGCTCGGTGTTACCTTTCTTAATACCGACCGCTGTTTTGGCCGGCAGCAGCTCATTGTCGACCGGCTTGCTGACTTCGTAGTCGGCACCCTGTGGCGACTTCAGAAAGCCCAGTTCGGCTTGCAGCATGTCCTGGATCCCTGCGTCGAGACGACCGGAAGTCAAGTCGGCGTAGACCTGATCCTGGTTGGCGTAGGCCTGGGTTTTTACGCCGGCCTTGTCCAGAATGGCTTTGGCATAGGCTTCCTGAATGGTGCCTTGTTCGTAGCCGACGGTTTTGCCCTTGAGTGACGCGACGTCTGCGGTCACGCCGGAACCTTTCTTGGACACGTAAGCGGTTGGGCCGGAAAACAGCTCGCTGGAGAAGTCGATGACTTTTTCACGGGCCGGGGTCACGGTCATCGACGAGATCACACCGTCGAATTTATTGGCTTTGAGGCCGGGAATCATGCCGTCGAAGTCACTTTCGACCCATTTGCACTTGACCTTCAACTCGGCGCAGATCGCGTTCCCCAGATCGATGTCAAAGCCTACCAGGCTGCCATCGGCCGCTTTCGACTCGAACGGTGCGTAGGAAGGGTCAACGCCGAAGCGCAGTTCTTTGTACTCCTTCGCCATGGCGGAACCAGCAGCCATGCACAACGCCAGTGCAGAAAGGGTCAGCAATGCTTTTTTCATTATTCAATCCCTAAAAACCAATATGAGCGCTTGTAGCGCAGAATTATTGTTACTGGAAAGCGTAAGACCTGTTGAAAGTAGCAATTTCCGAACCAGTGTGCCGAACAAGCGTTTTAAAAGGTGTCTGGAAATAGCCGGAGACAGATTTATGCACGAAAACGGGCGCAGGGAAATGGCCGCACCCGTTCGGTTCAAAAAGAAAAAAATTCGCGGATGAGAAGAGGGCTTGGCTGAGCAGATTTTTCAGGGTCGTCAAGCTATCGGCTTCGTCGACCGACTTGTCCTTGCGCCAGCGCAACCGCGAAGGCGATTCAACATTCAACCTCTATTTTGAATGTTGAATCGCCTTCGCGAACAGGCTCGTTTCCACAGGAAAAGGGCGGGGTTACTTTCCTGGCGTCAGCGTCAACCGCGCCTTGCCATAGGCGTTGTCGAAGTTCTGCGGCTGCATCGGCAGGCTCATGTACTGGCCCTTGAGCCACGGTTCGATGCCGTTGAGGTAGTTCGGGCTGGCCGGGTTGCCGGATTGGCCGGTGCCGTTTTGTGCCATCAGCGGCTCGGACTGGCCGAAGTCGACGATAAAGCGCATGGCTGGCGCCAGCGTAGTGTTGAAGTCCTGGCCCCAGGCGAAGGCGGCGGTGTTGAGCGTGGTGTGATCGCCACCGGCCGGCAGCGGTCCGCGTACGGTCTGGCCGCTGCTGTTTTTCCATTCATAACGGTGCAGTTTGCCCCACTGCCAGGCCTTGTGATCACTGCCCAATTGGCTGTCGCCTGCGCTGATCGCTGCGGCGAGGCTGCGGGCGAGGATCGCCGGTTTGTCTTCTTTCTGTGCGGTGCGCACGTCATCCCAGAACGGGCTGTCCTCACGCCCGAGCAAGTGATCGGCCTGGGCCGTGTAGGACAATTTGCCGTCGGCGACAAAGGCCTTCCACGCCGCGCTGCTTTCAGGGCCCAGTTCATCGAGGAAGATCTGCCGGGTGCTTTCCTGCAGGAACAGTTCGTAGATGGCCGCATCGGTGGAGGTTGGGCCGAGCTTGCCGTCGAACGCCATCAGGCGGCTGTAGGCCTCGTGTGCCTTGGCACGATCTGCCGCCGGCAAGGCGTCCATGGCCTGTTTGAGAGGCTGGGCCATGCCCGGCGCTTCAAACATTTTCTTCAGCTTGGCAGCGAAGGTAGTGGTCTGGTCGTATTGCATGGCGATCAGGCTGCGGCTGTCGTGTTTGCCTGCACCGGCCAGTTCGGCCAGGCGCTCGCCGCGCTCCGGAGCGGCCCAGGAATTGGACAACTGCATGCCGTAGCCATGGGGAATGACCCGCTGGTTGGCGGTGCCGAGCCAGCCTTGTGCCGGGTCCTGGTCGTACGGGTGCAACATCGGGTCGGCGTAGCCGTCCCAATCGTAACGAC
This sequence comes from Pseudomonas sp. P5_A2_2, assembly GCF_054177685.1. Taxonomy (NCBI): domain Bacteria; kingdom Pseudomonadati; phylum Pseudomonadota; class Gammaproteobacteria; order Pseudomonadales; family Pseudomonadaceae; genus Pseudomonas; species Pseudomonas sp. P5_A2_2. The sequence continues at coordinate 1,527 of NZ_JBGCUL010000042.1, read as the reverse complement.
CTTCCCAGCCCGGAGAGGGCAGCAGACCTTCGCCTTCGCGACGGTTCGGGTAACGACCGGTGACTTGCCAGCCGATGTGGCTCGCGTCGGCAAACACCAGGTTCAGCGCGATGGCGCGGATTTCGCGGCTGGCATCAGAGGCTTTCTCGACGCTCTGGGCGCGGGACAGGTCGAAGAACGCATCCAGGGTCTTGTCGTCGGTGAAGCTCGGCGTCTGCAAGGCCAGGCCGAAACCATTGGCCAGAGTGCTGCTCTGAGCGCTGTTGAGCAGCGGGCCATGGCGGGTTTCGTACACGGCTTCGCGAATCGGTCGCTGGCCTTTGACGAAGTAGGTTTCGTTGCGCACGATCGCCGGCTGCCACTTCCCGGCATTTTCGTAGGTGAGCCCGTTGCCCTGGCGTTTGATCTTCTCCAGGAACAGGTCCTGGTTGTCGCCCATCACGGACGTCATGCTCCATGCCACCTTGCCGTTGAAACCACCGAGCACCATTGGCAGGCCCGCGATGGTCACGCCGGACGCCTGATACTTCGGCGCGCGAATCTGCACGTAACTGAACAACGAAGGCACGCCCAGCGGGTCGTGACTGTCACTGGCCAACAGGCTCTTGCCGCTGCGGCTGCGTTGCGGGGCGATGGCCCAGTTATTCGACGAGGTGGCGCCGAGCAGGTTCAGGTCCGCCAGTTGCCCGGTGGCCTTGCTGAGTTCGGCCAGCCCCGGCACTTGCCCGTTGAGTTTGATGCCTTGCAGTTTTTCGCTTTCGGCGACCGGCAGTTTTTCGTCGGGAGCCGACGGCGTCAGCCACGCCAGTTTGTCGGTGGTGACGGTCTGGGCCAGTACCAGCGCGGAAATTTCTTCCGGCAGGTTGGTCGACTGGCTGAAGTTCAACAGGCAGAAAATCAGCGCCGAATCTTCCGGCTGCCAGTATTCAGGCTGGTACCCGGAGGCCGCGAGGTCCGCCGGCAGTTTGTCGCGGTAGCGGAACAGGTAGGCGTTGACGCCGCGCGCATAGACTTCGAAGAAACGCTTGAGACGCGGCGAAGAGGCCTTGTACAACTCGCCAGCACTTTTCTTCAGGTTGACCGCCCGCATGTAGCGGTCGGCATCCAGCAGGTCGGCACCGTGCATTTCGGCCAGACGGCCCTGGGCCAGCAGGCGCAGGGTGACCATCTGCGTGATGCGGTCGCTGGCATGCACGTAACCGAGTGTGAACAGCGCGTCGTGGAAGCTGTTGCTTTCGATCAGCGGCATGCCCATGGCATTGCGGCGCACCGAAACGTTCTGCGCCAGGCCCTTGAGCGGTTGTACGCCGGAGGTCGGCGGGAGGGTGTCCTGGGCGTTGAAATTCTGACAACCGGTCAGGCTCAAGGCACCGACCACTGCTGCGGCAACGCCGAACCGGGGTAGAAAATGAGTAAGGGCTGGCGAGGCCATGGCAAAGCTCCTGCGGGGGTAGAGGCGGCGGCGCGCAATAAAGGCGCTACGTTAGTGAGCGGGAGGTGGCCGCGCAAGCGGGGTACAAGTACAAG
>NZ_JBGCUL010001085.1:0-1438 GCF_054177685.1 Pseudomonas sp. P5_A2_2 | reverse complement strand
GTGTAACCGTTTCATGTCTCTTGCGCTCGAACGTCTAGTCGCTGGCACGCCCATCCCTTTCGCCGGTAATCGTGTCACTGTCGTCAGCCCCGAACTGGCGCAACGCTTCCAGCCCGGTGACCACCTGCTGGTGGAGCAGGTCAGTGGCGAGTTGCTGCTGATCCCCGTGGCGGACCAGCAGGCGGCCAGCGTCGCGATCGAGCGCGCCGAAGCGGCGTTTACCGCGCTGTCGGCGGTGTCCGATCAAGCGATCAGCGCCTTCTTCGATCTGTTTGCCCAACGCCTGGAAACCCCGGAGTGCTGGGCCTTGATCGAGGCCGCCAACCTGGCCGACATCGAACGGGCCAAGGCGCGCGGTCGCTCGACCACCCGGTTGCTGGCCGATGAGCGCATGCGTCGCGACATGATCGCCGGCCTGCGCGCCTGGCGTGATGCAGCGGCCAGCCGTGGCAAGGTGATCAGTTGCGTCGAGCACGATGGCTGGAAAGTCGAGCAAGTGGTCTCGCCGCTGGGCATCGTCGCCTTTGTCTTCGAAGGCCGGCCGAATGTGTTTGCCGATGCGGCCGGTGTATTGCGCACCGGCAACACCGCCGTGCTGCGCATCGGCAGTGATGCGTTGGGCACGGCCCAGGCGATCGTCACCCACGCACTGAACCCTGCGCTGAGCGACGCCGGCTTGCCGGCCGGTGCGGTGTCGCTGGTGGAAAGTGTCAACCACGCCGCCGGTTGGGCGATGTTCGCTGACCGGCGCCTGTCATTGGCAGTGGCCCGTGGTTCGGGGCGCGCCGTCAGCCAGTTGGGCAGCATCGCACAGCAGGCCGGCACGGCGGTCAGCCTGCACGGCACCGGTGGTGCGTGGCTGATCGCCAACGCCGATGCCGACACCCCGCGTTTTGCCGCCGTGGTGCGCAACTCCCTGGACCGCAAGGTCTGCAACACCCTGAACGTCTGCCTGATTCACCGCGACCGTGCCGCTGAACTGGTGCCGCTGTTCCTCGACGCACTCAAGCAGGCCGGCACCGCACGCGGGCAGGGTTGCAAGCTGCACATCGTCGAAGGCAGCGAGTCGCACCTGCCGCAAGACTGGCTGGCTGCAACGGTCCAGGTGTACCGAGCCGAAGGCTATCAGACTGAGGCACAGGCCGAGCCGTTGCCGGAAGACCAATTGGGCCGTGAATGGGAGTGGGAAGAAACCCCGGAAGTCAGCCTGAAGATCGTCGACGACCTGGACGGTGCCATTGCCTTGTTCAATCGCTATAGCCCGCAATTCACGGTGTCCTTGATCAGTGAAAGTGCCGAGGCCCAGGAGCGTTTCTACAACGCGGTCAACGCGCCTTTTGTCGGCAATGGCATCACCCGTTGGGTCGACGGCCAGTACGCGCTGAACAAGCCGGAACTGGGGCTTTCGAACTGGGAGAGCGGGCGCCTGTTTGCGCGC
>NZ_JBGCUL010001084.1:0-1439 GCF_054177685.1 Pseudomonas sp. P5_A2_2 | reverse complement strand
GGCCAGAAGTGCACACTCGCAAACTCAACCGTGCACCAGGTAGGCCCCTGACGGAACCCGATATCGCAGTTTCTTGCATTTGCCGGGTGCGGGCTGATGCCCCGGCGGGCGATCAGGAAACCAAATTCGGCATTTGCCCGGAGGCGGCATATGGCCGCGGGGAATCTCAACCTCAGCATACGCCCGCTCTGGCTCGACATTAGCCATTTGCAATTTTCCTTCGGGCCCGGCTCTGCCATCCGTCGGTGCTTCCCCAACCCGATCTGTCTCTGCGACAGTGAAGTTGCCAGCGTCGTGCCCAGTGACCGGAGTGGATTGTTCAGCAACGGCCTTTTCTGCTTCGCGGCGCCTTTGGGTATCCTCTTCCAGCCCCTTCTGTACTGCGACCAGATCCTCTTTGGCATTGGGTGGGCTACCCGAAGACTGGGCCTGTTGCGCCGCCTGGATCAATTGGAAGTTGCGGTTGCGCAACTCGACGTTGCGACCGACCCGCATGTTCGAGCGAGCCGCCAGGGTTYCAGCCTGTTGGTACTGCCCCTGCTGAAGACGCAACACACCGAGGTAATGCAGCGTCGCGGGATTGTTCGGCTGGATATGCAGAGCACGCTCCAACGTGGCGGCGGCCTGGTCCAACTGGCCATTTTCATACTGCCGCGAGGCTGTTTCGATCAGGGTGGTCGATGCGCTGTTACTTTGCGCGGGCGCTCTTCGCTCGGCAGCAACCGAACAAAGCGACGCGACGGCGCAGAACGCCAGGATGAGACCTGGCAGAAAACGCTTGGTTGGCATCAGTGGCGGACGCTGGCATGCCAGCGAAGGTGGCCTTGAATTGTCCATCTATCTTTCGGGCCTCTTCGCTGGCAAGCCAGCTCCTACAGTAAAACAGACCATAGCGCTGTTCGGCATTTGCGATACAGGGCCGCTATTGACCTGGCCAATACCCTGAAGTTCCTGCCGCAACGGCCGCCGCAACCAGTATCATTTTTTACCACCCCAACATCTAAGCATGATCTGTTGCTGCACTTCACGCTGGGCAGAAAACGGCCAGAAGCAGACCTGAAAAACCTTTGACGTGCGTGGATGCCATCTGAATTCGGCACACTCGCCCGTGCGCGGGTCCTGGCCGCGCTCGGGGTGTCATCACAGACTATTCTTGATCTGGGTAACCGACCGGTCGCACCGAAGGAGGTCAGTCGTTTATGCACTGTGTCCTTTTCGAAATCCGCCGCGGTTCGATCGGATGCAGGAAGGCAAATCGATCCGCGCGGCCATGGAGTTCCGACGAACTACCGGTCTGGGGCACGGCCCCAGGCACTTTTGTCTGACACCCTGAAACGGAGACGCCAGCATGAGCACCTTGCAACTTCACCCTGCATTGGACAATGGCATACAACCCGCCGCCGCGAATTTCACAGGTGGCACCCTGCAATGCCTGTGTG
>NZ_JBGCUL010001083.1:0-1444 GCF_054177685.1 Pseudomonas sp. P5_A2_2 | reverse complement strand
GCACATCGCCCTTGGCATCGACGTAGCCTTCTTTGGCCGACCACAGTGCCAGCGTGCCGACCGCGTAAGTGAAGCGCGACCCCTTGACGGTGTCGCCTTCGGTTTCAAGTTTTTGCGGGGTGCTGTCGTCTGCCGAGAGGAACACTTCGAACGGCGCGCCGTTTTTGATCTGGGTGTAGAACTGGCCGGTGGCGCCAAAGGAGGTGACCACCTTGTGCCCGGTGTCTTTTTCGAAGTCAGCGGCGATGGCCTGGATGGGCGCGGTGAAGTTGGCGGCGACAGCCACCTGGACTTCGTCCGCCTGGGCTGAGCCGAAGGCGAATACGGCGAGAAGGCTCGCCAGGCAGGTCGGGGCAAAACGTGAGGCACGAATGGTCATGAAACGGCTCCGTTAAAGGCAATTGCAGCAGGTTAATCGTTATGTACAAAAATATATAGCGAATTACCTTTAAACGGAATGTGCTGTCACAAAGTTGTATACAATTTTAACGCAAGTGCTGCTCAGGGGTGACGTAGCAGTCTCGCTAATCCTTCTTCAGCCAGTTTTCGAGTCAGTGCCTCGCTGGTCAATTCGACCCCGAGGGTAAAGGCCTGACCGGCCCAGAGGTTGCTGAAGTCCGCTTCACCTTTGGCCCGCAGAGGCATCAGCGCGCCACCGGCAAGGGGGAAGGCCGGGGCCTTGGCGCTCATGGGCCCCAGTTCACGCATCACCCGATTGAGGATGCCCCGGGCCGGGCGACCGGTGAACACGTTGGTGACGGCCGTCTCGCTTTCCCTGGCGGTGCGCAACGCTTTGTGATGGGACGGGCTGACCTTGGCCTCTGGGGTGAACAGGTACGCCGTCCCCACCTGCACTGCCGAAGCACCCAGCATGAAGGCGGCGGCGACGCCTCGTGCGTCAGCGATGCCGCCGGCGGCAATCACCGGCACCTTCACCGCATCGACGACTTGTGGCACCAGGGCGAAAGTCCCCACCTGACTGCTCAGGTCATCGCTGAGAAACATCCCGCGATGGCCTCCGGCTTCGTAGCCCATGGCAATGATTGCATCGCAACCATGCTGCTCCAGCCACACGGCTTCTGCGACGGTTGTGGCCGAGGACAACACTTTCGCACCGGTGGCTTTCACCCGGTCGAGCAGGGATTTTTCCGGCAGGCCAAAGTGAAAGCTCACCACTTCAGGTCGAAATTCTTCGATCACTTCGCAGGCCGCATGATCGAACGGTGCCCGGTTGGACACCGGGGTTGGCGCATCGAAATCGGCGCCGAGTTCCTGGTAGTAGGGCTGCAGCAGGTTTTTCCAGTCCAGCGCGCGTTGTTCATCAGGGGCCGGAGGTTGATGACAGAAGAAATTGACGTTGATCGGGCGCTGGGTGTGTTGGCGGATGGTTTTCAGCTCTTCGCGCAGTTGATCGGTGCTGAGCATCGCCGCCGGCATCGAACCC
>NZ_JBGCUL010001082.1:0-1447 GCF_054177685.1 Pseudomonas sp. P5_A2_2 | reverse complement strand
TGCTTGACCAGCGCGCCGGTCAACGCGTCGGCCAGGGCCAGGATGTGTGTACGCATCATTGCCCAGGTGCGGGCTTCGCCAGCGTAATCGTGCGCGGCAAACTCGTCGATCTGGGCGATGTGGTGACCGCCATGGGCTGACAACATATTGACCAGTGTGGCTTCAGGCAGATTGGGGTTGGCGGTGGCCAGAAACGCCGCAATCGCCTTGGCATTGCTGGTCAACTCGGTGACGGCAGCCTGCTTGCCCTTGGCGTCTTTCGCGACGGTGGCATCGCTGTAGTGTTTCACCGCGCCCCAATGACCGGCCAGCAGTTTGAGCAGTTGATCAGCCGCCGGCTGGCCATAGAGCGGGGCAATGCTGTTGGCGATTTTGGTGGCGTTGTCGACCACCAGGTCGGCCGCGACCTTGGCTTGTTTCTGATCGCCGGACTGGTTGGCCAGCGCATAGTCGCGGATCCAGAAAATATGCTCGACCCATAGATCCCGCAGCGCTAGGCGCGTGGTCAGTGCAGGCGAGTCGGCATCCGTGGACGCGGGCGATGGAGCTGCGTGGCTCCAGGCTGGAAGGGCAAGCAAGGCGAGGAGCAGGTAGATTGCGATTTTATTGTTCATCATGGCACCTCCGTGAATCGGACAAATAAAAACAAAGCATCAAATCGCTTAACTGAGCTGATCAGCGATGAGGCAGCGCACACCGAGCTATGAACGACAAGTTCGTCGCTCGAATGAAACTGGTCTGGCGTAATTCAGCTTTTAATGAACCGAATTCAATTTCTAATGAATCTCAACGTTCATGACGGTACCCTCTGAGAGTGGGAACGTTCGACAATGTCAATATAGACATAAAAATATGTTTTTATTGGGCGTTGGTGAATTCTCGGATGAACGGCCACAGCCCCCCTCGTCACAAAGACTGGTGTTGCCGTTACAACCCACCCCCCAGCACCTTGAGGTACTCAGGGCTTTCGCTGATCGAGTTATGCCCCGTCCCCGGTATCACCTGCAGTGACGCCACGCCTTTGGCGAAGTGTGTATACAAACGTTCGGTGCTCTGGCGCGCAATCACCTCGTCATGCTCTGCCGCAATCAGCCGAGTAGGCGCCGTGATGCGGGCGGCGTACTGCCAGGACGGGTATTTGTCCTTCAACAACCAGCGCACCGGAAACCAGCGGAACTGACGGGCGGCGAGCTCTTCGAGGCTGTCGTAGGGTGTGATCAGCACCAGTCGCGCGGCCGGGCGTTCGCTGGCAAGGCGCACGGCAACCCCGGAACCCAGGCTGCGTCCGACCACCGCCACATGCGGATGGGTGGCATACACCAGGTCGAACAACTTCATGGCATCGCGGGCAATGGCTTCTTCGCAAGGCGAGCCGGAACTGCCGCCGTAGCCGCGGTAATGCAGCAGATACAGCGCGTAGTCAGGGAACGCTTGGGTGAACCCGGGC
>NZ_JBGCUL010001081.1:0-1447 GCF_054177685.1 Pseudomonas sp. P5_A2_2 | reverse complement strand
CGTCCGAGGTGATCCAGATCCTTGCACCATTCAAACTGGTGTCAGAACTCGTCGCCTCAGCCCTCGCCGTATCCTGGGTCAGGAGGTCGGCCGGAGCATAAACCTTGGTGACAGTAGAAAGACTGTCCGCGTTGTCGAGTGACCAGAGTGTCTTCGCGTTGCCACCGAGGTCATTGGACATGACGTCCCAATACACGACCCCCAGCAGATTTTCAGTGGTGCTGAAGATGTCATCCTTCGCCTGCGGCGTGTTGGAAAACGAGGTAACGGTTCCGCCGCTTGTAGTTGTAGTGCTCGCCATGTCTTTCTCCCAAGAATGTCACCCTGAGCAAAAAAACGCCGTGGGCCGCTAACAGCCACTAGCCGTTTCTTCCTCAACCCACGAAAACCTCATTCCACCGGCACCAGCCGGCTGGCCAGCAGCTTCACGCCCGCCCCGGTCCTGCCGCCTTGTGGCTCAATGCGCACAATTTGTCCTTGAGCCTTGAACTTCATGGGGCCGCCGGGAGTGTCGAGTTCGATCTCGAAGTCAATCAAGCTACCCACCTGCAGCTCACTATCGGTTTCGAAATACAAACCGGAGGCGCTGATGTCACGGGTGACACCGTGGCTCCCGTCGGTCAGTTGCAGCGACAGGGTGACTTGTTCACGGGGCTCAACTCGGTATGTGCCTTTCATGGTTGCAGTCTAAAAACGACCGCTGCTTTCTACATGAGCGCGCTATCCCTTTTTTTCTGGGAGTCAATCAGCCATGAAAACAGGGCTTTACGGGACAAATGTCATGGGAGGGGGTGCCTGAAGCGCTATAGAAAAAAGCTACAGGCTGCAACGATTGCTATCATGATCAGCTAACACAACCCGTCTAAAGAGGCAGCGACCCGCATGCCAATTCAAGTCCTGTTAGTAGCACTACCGCTCGTGGCCTGGGGTCTTGAGCGTCTGGTGGAAAGCGCTCAACCGAGATTGATGCTGGCGGGTTCGGTGTCGTCGGTGGCGGAATACCTGCTTTCGCTGCACCAATACACACCAGATGTGGTGGTACTGGACCTGGACAGCGAGGACTGTATCGAGTCGCTGGCCGACTTGCACAGCCAGACCAAAGCCAGGATTCTGGTAGTGACAGGATCGAGCGACGTGGCGCTGCATGACAGTGCGGTGCTGGCGGGCGCACGTGGCGTGGTGGACAAGCGGGAGTCGGCCTCCGCATCGACATTGCTCAAAGCCATAGAAAAAGTGCATGACGGCGAACTCTGGATTGACCGCAATGCGACCAGCCGTATCTTCCTTGAACTGGCGCGCAAGAAAGCCGAGCGCGATATAGACCCGGAGCAACACAAAATCGCCAAGCTGACGCGCCGCGAGCAGCAAACCATCGCCTCGCTGGCCAGCGACCCCTCAGCCCCTGGCAAGTTGGTGGCCGAGAAGTTGCACATCAGCGAGCACACGC
>NZ_JBGCUL010001080.1:0-1448 GCF_054177685.1 Pseudomonas sp. P5_A2_2 | reverse complement strand
TACACCATGTCTAATCGCCAAACCGGCACCGTTAAATGGTTCAACGATGAAAAAGGCTTCGGCTTCATCACTCCTCAAGGTGGCGGTGACGACCTGTTCGTACACTTCAAAGCTATCGAAAGCGACGGTTTCAAAAGCCTGAAAGAAGGCCAGACTGTTTCCTTCGTGGCTGAGAAAGGCCAAAAGGGTATGCAAGCTGCTCAAGTTCGCCCAGAGTAATCTCCAGGCGCACTAAAAAAACCCCGTCCATGTGACGGGGTTTTTTATGGCCGGAACAAAAGCCGGGCGATCAGCCGCAGTTGACGCGGGTCACTACCCGGCTGGCATCGGTGTTCAGGTTCAGGCGATCGGAGCGGTACTCCAGCGTCACCATATCGGTTGGCAGCAGGAACCGTGCACTTTGCGCCCCTGCCCGGGTACGCGCCTGCTCGAGCAATTGCGGCGAGGCCTGTTTGCCGATGGTGAACTCGGCAGCCTTTGCTTCACAGCGACTGTGACCCGTGTCAGTCGTCGCAACATCGGTTGCTGCCGACTCGGTAGAGGTAGTGCTGCAACCGGCCAGCGTGGCAACGGCCAACAAAGTACCCAATGACGCGAGCTTCCAAGGCATGAAGCCTCCTTATTCAATGATTAAGCTGAGATCGTGCGACAACCAGACTGGCGTTTGGTTTCACAGGCAGTGCCCATGATCCGGACGAGCCGCGATTCTGCCTGAGCGTCGCCCTGCCCTTAATCACTGAATCGTGACTGAATATGAACGACGCTCAATAGACGTCGATGTAGTCGTAAGGAGGATTGGGCCAGTTCTCTTTCAAGGCATTGAAGATTTGCATGACCCAGACCTCATCGCTGGCCGCGACCCGCCCGACATAACCGGAGCCCTTGGCCCAGGTTTCGAGCCGAAACAACAACCCGTCGATATCGGTGCCGCCCACGACACCCGAGGAAATGTAGGCAATGCCTCCTTTGGTGACTCGTAACTGGGTGTGCTCATCGTCACTGGCGCCGGCCAGCAACTGACGCACCGCCTCAAGGGTCAGGCCATCCGGGGAGTTCAAATCGATCTGCACAGCGTGTTCCTTGAGTATTCGTCAGAGACCAAGTGTCGCACAGCCCTCCTTTGATGCCTAAGTCGGCGTGTCAAAAGCCCCGCAAAATGGTTAACTCGGCACTCAGACTTCCCCGACCTCACGAGCGCCATCATGACCACCGTAAGCATCGACGCTGACATCAAGGCCAAGTGGCAAGACGGCCACAGCTCCTACAGCCCAGGCACCACGGAAGAGCTCGCCATTATCGGTATCGACCTGCTGGTCAGGGACCTTGGAACCGAAGCCGCCCAATCGTTCATCGAGCAGATCTTCGAGAAACATCTGTCGGACCAAAAGACCTAAGCGGTTAGCGCGAGGGAGTGAATCCCGCAGGCAAGCACCTGCGGGAGATGATGC
>NZ_JBGCUL010001079.1:0-1450 GCF_054177685.1 Pseudomonas sp. P5_A2_2 | reverse complement strand
TCCAGAATGTCTTCTGCACGCGCCAGATCCAGGCGCACTTTGCTCTGGGCCTTCCACGGCACCTGAACCAGCCAGTCGATGTACGAACGCACCACGGTCGCTTCCGCGGACATTGGCGACATCTGCTTGAGCTTGTTCAGTTCGGCCGTGGCCTTGGCCAGCGCGTCTTTTGGCAGGCCGGCGGCATCGATACGCTTTTTCAGCTCTTCGACTTCGTTGTGACCTTCGTCGCTGTCGCCGAGCTCTTTCTGAATGGCCTTCATCTGCTCATTCAGGTAGTACTCACGCTGGCTGCGCTCCATTTGCTTTTTGACACGACCACGAATGCGCTTTTCGACTTGCAGCAGATCGATCTCCGCATCCAGCAACGCCAGAACGTGTTCGACCCGGGCCGACAAATCGATGATCTCGAGGATTTCCTGCTTCTGTTCGATCTTCAGGGCCATGTGCGCGGCCATGGTATCCACCAGGCGGCCTGGTTCATCGATGCTGTTGAGCGATGACAGGACTTCAGCCGGGACTTTCTTGCCCAGCTGCACATATTGCTCGAACTGGGATAGCAGACTGCGTACGAATACTTCCGACTCGCGCTCTGGCGCGTCGACTTCGTCGATCAGGGAGACTTCGGCACGGCAGTGGCCGTCCACTTCGCTGAAGCGCTCAACGGCGCCCCGCTGCTCACCCTCGACCAGAACCTTGACCGTACCGTCAGGCAGCTTCAGCAGCTGCAGAACGGTGGCAATTGTACCTACGCGATACAGGGCATCTTCACCGGGATCGTCGTCAGCCGGGTTTCTCTGGGCCAGCAGAAGAATCTGCTTGTCACCCGTCATCGCAGCCTCGAGGGCTTCGATGGATTTCTCGCGCCCCACGAACAGCGGGATAACCATGTGCGGATAAACCACGACATCACGCAATGGCAGGAGAGGCAATTCGATGGTTGTCTTCATGATTTCGCCTCTACGGCGGCCGTAAGGCCGTAAACAGATGGAAGTAAACTTGAAACCAAGATGGGGTCTGCCTTGGAAAAAAACAAGCGGATAAAAGAACCACTTGAACGATTGCAGCTGGCGGTAGCGCGCGAGATGGCCAAGACACGCCAGAAAACCGGATCGGCTGTCACTCCCACAATAGCAAAGGGGCCCGAAGGCCCCTTCTTTATTCAAGCTGCGTGACGCTTAAGCGTCCGGCGCGGCCTTGGCGGTCGGCTCACTGTTTTCGTAGATATACAGTGGCTTGGACTTGCCTTCTATCACGCTTTCATCGATCACTACTTTACTCACCTCCGATTGCGAGGGGATTTCATACATAGTGTCGAGCAATACACCTTCGAGAATCGAACGCAGGCCACGGGCACCGGTTTTACGCTCCAGGGCACGCTTGGCGACCGATTTCAGTGCGTCGGAACGGAATTCCAGATCAACGCCTTCCATCTCGAACAGCTTGGCAT
>NZ_JBGCUL010001078.1:0-1450 GCF_054177685.1 Pseudomonas sp. P5_A2_2 | reverse complement strand
CATTTTCAGTCTCCAGCAATTTTGAATGTGCAGGGGAGGAAAGCTCCTCCCTTACGCTGAGGACATTGTTGAGATTTCGCGGCACTAGATAAATGTGCAGAAACCAACAGGATTGTTATCCTGATCAGCAACAATCATCCAGTTATCATGTTTCCCGAGAAAGAGACTTATGGAGCTTCTACAGTCGATGCAGGTATTCGCCAAGCTGGCTGAGTTGGGAAGCTTCACCAAAGTCGCGGAGGCAATGCAGGCAGGACGCCCGCACGTCACACGCACCATTCAGGATCTGGAAGCTTCGCTGGGTGTCCGCCTGTTCCAACGCACTACTCGTAAAGTGAAACTGACTGCTGAGGGCGAGCGGTTTTATGAGCGTGTCAAAGAGATTTTGGCAACAATCGCAGAAGCCACTTCCATGTTCGACCGTAGTGGGTCGACGTTGCGGGGACGGCTTCGCATTGACATCCCCACTGCATTTTCCCAGCACAGCTTCATGGAAAACCTGAGAGAATTTACGGAGGCATTTCCCGAAATCGAGCTTTCGCTGGGCGTGACCGACCGTGCGGTAGATCTCGTAGCCGAGGGCATCGACTGTGCATTGCGAATCGGTGACCTCCCGGACTCAAGCATGGTAGCTAGAGAAATTGGTACCGCCACCATGGTGACCTGTGCGTCTCCAGGTTATCTCCAAGCCTGCGGGGTACCCAGAACCCTAAACGATCTAACAGACCATCGATGTGTCAGCTTTCTTTCTGGTCAGAATCACAGACCGCTGCCTTGGCATTTCTCGGTAGATGGTGAAGATCGTCCACATACTCCTCATGGTGGTATCACCGTGAATGAGTCGAATGCCTACGTTCAATGCGGTGTTGCAGGCYTCGGCATTATTCAAGCGCCGGGAATTACCGTTGAGACTTTCCTCGAAAGCGGAGAACTGGTTGAAGTGCTCAGGGCATTTCGTCCCAAGCCTCGCCTGGTTTCCGTGCTGTACCCAAGTAGAACGCATCTTGCACCTCAGGTGGATGCGTTTGTGGATTGGTTAAAGGAGCATTTTCCAGTGCTACACCCCAGCTGGTTCAAATCTCACTAACCTGCAGCCGTATGCCGACTCGGCATAGAGATAGGTTTTTGCCGTAAAATGTGTCTGGCGGACGATCATCAACTACCGTGTACCGGGCAGCAATCGACCCAATCGGTTCGTCACGGTCTCCAGAAATACAGTGGCAATACAAATGCGGGAGTAATGGAAGCTGAGCACGGCACCGCGACCGCTGAGTCTTGGCTGACCAAGAGAGTTCAGCTTGAGTACAAAAGGGTCAGAGAAGGGCCCTTTTTCTTGCTCAGTTTTCAGCCAGTTTGCGCCGTTGGTAATACTCCTGGCGATAGCGAACTTCCCGCAAGCTTAATGACAACTTTGCCTTTCGATCTTCCTTGTTCGACATAGCTCAAAGCC
>NZ_JBGCUL010001077.1:0-1454 GCF_054177685.1 Pseudomonas sp. P5_A2_2 | reverse complement strand
GTTCATTTCTCGAGCAACCCACCGACAAACGGTGCGTTGCGCAAGTGCGCCTGAAGCGATAGCAACAAGACAACTTTCACGCTACGCCCCACCACAACTGGCCTGCTTAACTACATGCACTTCAATAATCGCTTATTGGATCCACTAGTTGTTATACATCCCATAACATGCGCAATAGCGAGCAACTCTCATCCAGAGCAAACTCCGACTGCGAATTCCACGGTGATTCGGCCACCCTTTCAGGCAGATGGCAACGCAGGATCAACTTAAACAATAAGGGTGTAAACCAAGTCCCTGCACTCATGCTCAAAACCCGAAGTAAACAAATGCCGTAGCTGCCGCCATACCCCATGCGGCCAACGCCATGACTGTTGAATTGTACGGTAATCGGGATTCGCTCAAGCGCTGCAAGCCTGGCTTCGAAAACCCGGTTTGGTCATATCGGCAATCCATGATTGCGCGGTAGGTATATCGCAGGCCGACTAGCAGAAACAGGGTGATCAGGCCGAGGACAAGTCCACGCCTGACAGGCGGTTTAACCAAGRGTGCAAGGTGATCCTGTTCGCAGGCAATGCTATTGACTTGCGCAACGGTAATGAGTTGATAGTCCGTCGAAGACCGCTTTGGGCCAATTTGCATCGCCACCTGTTGCTCTAGATCCAACACCTGATACTTCCAGAGCGTTGACGAACCATTGCGGCAGAAGGTAAACGCTGCAGGACTTGAGACGGCGATAATAAAAGCGTCGTTGATGTCCAGTTTTTTCAGCGTTTCTGTGGCTGACCTGGTGAAGCCCAGGTCGAAGACCGAAGTGATCCCGGTAGCAGAAGCCGCGACCGCGACCAATAGGCTGCTCAAGAGGCAGATGGCTGAAATGTTCAAGGCCGGGTTTCCTTTTTCCATTGTTTCTTTGATTTCGCAGTTCGGTTCCAACCTGCCTTGATGAGTTCCAGTACGCTGCTGGCACCCCGATAGCTGATGGGCAATTGAATGGAAGGAGAAAGGGAGGGCATCCATTGCCCTCCCCTCCGCGGTCCACGCTCCCTGCGWCAGTACTGACCAGGACCTCAAGTGGCCAGAAYGAAGTCCGTCTGATCAACGGCCGCGCTGCTGACACCCACAAGGCGGATGGAGTCCGCTCCGATCCCCACCACCGTGTCCGCCCCGTCTGCCGTTATGGTCAGGCTGGCAGCGAACGTCGCGCTGGTGATCCCCATCCCCGTGACATTGAGCAAGTCCTGCTCTGCGGCCAAATTCGCTCCGAAGTTCAGGATCGTATCGTTGCCGAAACCCGCGGCAGCAAACACGAACGTATCGTTGCCGGCCACGCCGCCACTCATCACGTCATTACCGCCACCGCCGATGAGAACGTCGTTACCCGCACCACCCACGATATTATTGCCGAGCRCGTTRCCGGTRCCCGCGAAGTTGCCGCTGCCGCCGAAAAACAGACT
>NZ_JBGCUL010001076.1:0-1454 GCF_054177685.1 Pseudomonas sp. P5_A2_2 | reverse complement strand
CTATACGTCTGCGTCTGCGCCACGTTGATCCTGGTGATGGGAGCCTGATGCCTTGAAGAACATCCTTTCCCGACTCACGACGCTGGCGGTGGTACTGCTGGCCGTTATCCTGGGCTGGTTCGCGTGGGAGCATTACACCCGCGCCCCCTGGACCCGGGATGCCCGGGTGCGTGCCGATGTGGTGACCTTATCCGCCGACGTTTCGGGGCGAATCGTCAGCCTGACCGTGCAGGACAACCAGCATGTGAATAAAGGCCAGGCGCTGCTGGAGATCGATCCGGCGCGTTACACCCTGGCGGTGGAGCATGCCAAACGTGCCGTAGAGGTGGCGAAAGCCTCGCTCGGGCAGGCCCAGGCGACCATTACCGCCAGCGAAGCGTTGCTCAAACAACGTCAGAGCGAAGAGCAACGGCGGCGCACGCTCAAGGATCGTTCGGCGATTTCCGGCGAAGAGTGGGAAAAAGCCAACACCGATGTGTCGGTGGCCCAGGCCGACTTGCTGCGTAATCAGGCCAATCTGGTGCTGGCCCAGGCCAACGTGCAACTGGCCATCGCGGCATTGACCCAGTCTGAACTCGATTTGCAGCGTACCCACGTCGTTTCCCCGGTGACCGGCTATGTCACCAACCTGCTGACCCGCGAGGGCGACTACGCCTCGGCCGGCGGTCCATTGCTGGCGTTGGTGGACAGCGATTCGTTCTATGTCAGCGGTTACTTTGAAGAAACCAAGTTGCCGCGGATCGGGGAGGGCGACCGGGTCAAGATCGAATTGATGAGTGGCGAAACGTTCGGCGGCAAAGTGCAGAGCATTGCCTTCGCCATTGCCGACCGGGAAAACCTGCCCGGTGGCCGCTTGCTGGCGAATATCAACCCCAGTTACACCTGGATCAAACTGGCGCAACGGGTGCCGGTGCGGATCGAGATCGATGCCGGCTATGCCGGTAAAGACAAACTGAGGGCGGGGACTACTGCTACTGTGACCGTCCAGGAAACCCAAAAACCTGGAGATCACCGCTAACCCTGTGGGAGCGAGCTTGCTCGCGATGACGGACTCACATTCGAAGATGATGTCGACTGACACATCGCTATCGCGGGCAAGCCCTAATGCCGATCAGTTAAGCGTTTGAACACCGCAAACCTTGTGGGAGCGAGCTTGCTCGCGATGACGGTTAGTCAGTCACACAAGGGGTGCCTGACGGTCCGCTATCGCGAGCAAGCTGAACTGGCCTAATGATTTTGGACACTTCAATCGGGCGCTATGATGGCGCCCAAATCTGAGGTGTTTTGGCTATGCGTAAATCTTATTCCAGTGAGTTCAAACTCAAGGCGGCGAGCATGGTGCTGGACGAGGGACAGTCGGTTCCCGAGGTCTGCGCCAGCCTGGATATCGGTCCTACGGCCCTGCGCCGCTGGGTCGACCAGGTTCGGAAGGAACGTTTGGGCTCGACTCCGGT
>NZ_JBGCUL010000041.1:0-15042 GCF_054177685.1 Pseudomonas sp. P5_A2_2 | reverse complement strand
CTACAACGCCCTGCCGATCGATCCGTCGGCCAACATGGGCTTTGGCCTGCACACCATTACAACCCACGAACACAACGGCCACTCCCCGGCCGAAAGCGACGGCTTTGCCAATGCGTTTTTCTTTCCGGGGCAGTACTACGACTATCGCTGGCCGATCCAGCTGGCCGGTTACGACACCATCAACACCACCGCTCAGGATCCGCGCGCGGCGTTCCCCTGCGCCCCGGGCGAAACCCTGTTCGTCAACGATGCCACCCCGGGCCTCAAGACGTGCAACAACGGCAGCATCAAGATCCGCGGCGACTGGCACGAAACCATGAGCACCCACTGGTTCCATGACCACATGCTCGATTTCACCGCGCAGAACGTCTACAAGGGCAACGCGGTGATGATGAATTACTACAGCGCCCTGGATCGCGGTAACGAAGCCTTCGAAGACGGCGTCAACCTGCGCCTGCCCAGCGGTTCGGCATTGCCCTGGGGTAACCGCGACTACGATGTGAACCTGATGGTGGCCGACAAGGCCTGGGATCAGAACGGCCAGCTCTGGTTCAACCCGTTCAACACCGACGGTTTTCTCGGCGATCAGGTCCTGGTCAACTGGCAGTACCAGCCGAGCCTGAACGTGCGGGCGCGCAGCTATCGCTTCCGTATCCTCAACGGCTCGGTGTCGCGCTACCTCAGGATTGCACTGGTGCGTGAAGTCGCCGGCAGCGGCGGCGAATTCCCTGGCCCGGCCGGTTCCGGCCTGTCTTATAGCCGCGTGCCGTTCCACTTGATCGCCAACGACGGCAACCTGATGGAACACGCCGTGCCGTTCGACGGCAGCATGGACCTGGACGGTAACGGCGATCCCCAGGACCACAACGCCATCCTGCCCACCCAGGGCATCGCCGAACGTTACGACATCATCGTCAATTTCGCGAAAAACGGGATCAACACCGGCGACAAGCTGTACTTCGTCAACCTGTTGGAGCACCAGAACGGCAAGAAGCCGACAGCTACACTGCTGAGCCTGGCCGACGTCCTGTCCGGGACGTACAAGGCGGTGATCAGGCTGGGCAGCAAAGGGCCGGAATGGGTCGGCGGCGACCCGGGGGTGGGCAAGTTCCTGCAGCTGGTGGTCCAGCCTTATGCCGGCCAGGACGTGAGCATGAACCCCGCCGACTATGAGCCCGCCAAACCGGGCAAACCGGCCGGCAAGACCATGATCCCGCTGACCCTCAACCGCGACGACCCGGCGGTGCAGGCCAGGCTCAAGGTGGCGCGGCATCGCGAGTTCAGCTTCGGCCGCTCCGACGGCACCGACGAAACCCCCTGGACGATCAAGACCGACGGTGGTGAATTCGGCTTCCCCATGGACCCTCGAGTCATCAGCGCCGCTCCGCAACTGGCCAACGGCCCAACCCCTGCCGGGTTCTCCGGTGACGGCACCCTGGAAGTGTGGAGAATCATGAGCGGCGGCAACGGCTGGAACCACCCGGTGCACGTGCACTTCGAAGAGGGGATCATCCTCAGCCGTGATGGCAACCCACCGCCGGAATGGGAAAAATGGGCCCGAAAGGACGTCTATCGCGTCGGCGATGGCATCGACAGCTCGGTGGACGTGAAAATGGCCATCCGCTTCCGGGAATTCGCCGGAACCTACATGGAGCACTGCCACAACACCCAGCACGAGGACACGTCCATGCTGCTGCGCTGGGATGTCGAGCACCCCGGCCAGTTCCAGTTGATGCCAGCCCCCATACCCGGCTGGGACGGCGTCACCTACGTCAACTCCGCCGCGCTGCCAACCTTCCGCACCGGCGATACCCGTGCCAATAACGACGGCAATAACCAAAACCCGATCGCCAACCCCGACAGTGCCATCAGCAGCACCGGCCAACCGCTGCCCATCAACGTCCTGGCCAACGACACCGACCCTGACGGTAACGTGCCACTTAGAGTGGTGGGGCTGGAGCAACCGGACTCCGGCAAGGGCGTGGTCAGCACCGATGGTACGCGCGTGACCTACACACCACCGGCCACGGTCGTAGCGCCGTTCACTGCGACCTTTATCTATAAAGCCGCCGATGCCAAGGGCGCGGAGTCGGCACCGGCGACGGTGTCCGTGGCGGTCTCGGCAGCGGTCACGGTCACCGCGAGCCAGTAGTGGCGCACCGAGTACAACTACGCTTTAGCGATGAGGGCCTCATTGAGGCCCTCTTGCTACAAGCAAATTGACAACTTGCCTGGTCGTCAAATCTCCAGAAGACTCGCAATCACGCCTTGACCCACCGCTGACGACTCCAACTGCTCAACCCATCAACGGCAAACACCAACAGCAACATGGCCAGGATCACCGTGCTGGCCTGGGCTTCCTGGAACAGGCTGAGGCTGACATAGAGCATCTGCCCCAAACCGCCGGCACCGACAAAACAGCAAAAATGGGGACGAGCAAAAATGGGGACGGATCTATTTTCTGAAAAATAAATCTGAGAATCATCTGGCCGGCCTCCCCACCTCACGGAGGTGGCGCAAAATTCAAGGTGCGAACTTAGACTTTTGCTGTGAGGAGGCCGTGATGAAACTCTGTGGCATAGACCTGCATTCGAACAACAGTGTTGTGGTGGTTACCGACGAAACGGACCGGGTCCTGGTCAGTCGGCGCTGCCCCAATGAGCTGACGCAGATTCTCCCGCTACTCGAACCGCACCGTGCCGAACTGCTCGGTGTCGTGGTCGAGTCGACATACAACTGGTACTGGCTGGTCGATGGCCTCAAGACGGCCGGCTTCGAGGTCAAACTGGCCAACCCGGTGGCGATGCAACGCTACAACGGTTTACGTGAAAATGGGGACTTTATGAATGGCTTCTGCCGGTCATGGCCACGCAGCGTGATGGTCAAATCCGATGCAAATGATTGGTCAGGTCGAATGCAAATGGGTGGGCAAGTCCGTGCAATTACCCACAACTAGGCTGGGTTCGCTGATGGGTTACGCTGCCGTTGGTCGGCGCCTTGCGCGTCAGTGCGATAGAAAACTGTAGGAATAAACTCTCGTGCCGATCTCAGTGAGGCAAGGCCTGCGCGCGCCTGACCTTGAACCTGAGCGAACGAGCACATTGATGAGTGATAAATCTTTGGAAGAAAAAGCGGCAGCGATGGTCGACCCACATGAAACGGTGGCCAGTATCGGACAGATCACTGCCGGGCGCGATGCCCTGCAACAGCGCCTGGATAAGGCTGATCGCGCGGCTCAGGAGCTTCAGAAGCAACTGGACTTGGCAAAGACGCTGATGACCCGTCTGCTGGCGGCGAGTTTTGCGTCGACCGGCAAACCTTCCGCGCCCCTGACAAATTGGGGGCTAAATGAGATCGACGTTGTCGAACGGGAGATGGCCTGCTATTTGAATCCTACCAATGAGGCGAGTGCCGCTTGATAGGTCGCGCACTGAATGCCTACAGGCTGCGTAGATACTGGCTCCAAGCAGAATGCCGCTGTTGGGTTACCACTGCGGTTACCCATCGCGGCGTACCCAACCTGACTGGGCCTGCATGATCGCAGGCCCTTGGCGTTTCGGGTTGGGGTTACTCATGGGTTATCCCCTCACCAGTGACCGCCGCACCCGTATCAATGGATGCAAGATTCAGTTCGGTTGATTCCGGTCCGCTTGAACGAAGGGTTAGGCCTCATGCTGCAACCTTACTTTGGTGGGACGGACTGTCTATATGGGTCGTTTTCTACCGGTCATACCCATAAAACGCGGTAGTCAAATCCATGCAAATGCTTGCTAAGCTCGAATGCAATCAGCTGAGCAAATCCATGCAATTCCCCATCACGCCTTAACCCACCGCTGCCGACTCCAACTACTCAACCCATCAACAGCAAACACCAGCACCAACATCGCCAAAATCACCGTGCTGGCCTGGGCCTCCTGGAACAGGCTGAGGCTGACATAGAGCATCTGCCCCAATCCACCAGCACCGACAAAGCCGAGCACGCTGGCCATGCGGATGTTGTTTTCCCAGCGGTACAGGATGTACGCCAACAGCTGTGGAAACAGGTTGGGCAGGGTGCCGTAGCAGAAGGCCCAGACGACGTTGCCGCCCTGCAAGCGGATGGCTTCGGCCGGTTGCGGCGGGGTGTTTTCCAGTGCTTCGGCGAAGAGTCGACCCAGCACCCCGGCGGTGTGCATGGCCAGTGCGAGGGTGCCGGCGTTCGGGCCGAGACCCGCTGCCAGCACCATCAACGCCGCCCACACCAGTTCGGGAATGGCGCGTAGGCCATTGAGCACAAGGCGCGATACGCTCTGCAACGGCCAACCGAAACGCCCGGCCGCCGGCAATGCCAGCGCCAGGCCAAATACCGCCGCGAGCAGGGTGCCGAGGGCCGACATGGCCATGGTTTCCACGGCGCCACGGCCGATGGCTTGCAGATGGCCGGCGCTCAGGTCCGGGCTGAGAAAGCGCAGCACGTAGGCGCCCATCTGCGCAAGGTTACCGCTGCCCGTCAGTTCGCCGAGATCGATCCCCAGATAGCTGAACGAAGCCACGACCGCTGCGCCAATGCACAGGATCAGCAGCAGGTTGATCAGGCGATTCATGCGAACCTCCAGCGCAACAGACGGCTGATCTGATCGGCGAACAGTACCAGGACGAAAAAGKTCAGTAACATGCTCGCCACTTCACCGCCGGCGAACATGCGCAATGACAAGTCGATCTGCTGGCCCAGCCCGCCGGCGCCGACGAAGCCCATCACCACCGACGCGCGGATCGCGCATTCCCAGCGATACACCGTGTACGACAGCAACTCCGCCCCGACATTGGGCAGGATGCCGTAGCAGAATGCCGCCAACCGGCTGCTGCCGGCTTGCAGCAGCGCATGGGCCGGACGCTGGTCAACCGACTCGAAGATCTCCGCGTAGACCTTGCCCAGCATGCCGCTGTAGGTGATGGCAATCGCCAGCACCCCGGCCGTCGGGCCAAGGCCGACGGCGCGTACGAACAGCAAGGCCCAGACGATTTCCGGCACGCTGCGCAGGAAGATCAGCAACCCGCGCACCGGCCAGCGCAACAGCCGGCCCAAGGCGCTCGGGCGACCGCTGCGTGAGGCGGCCGACAGCGACAGCGCCCGACTGGCGAGCAGGCTGGCGGGCACGGCCAACAGCAAGGCCAAAGCCATGCCGGCGGTGGCGATGGCCAGGGTTTGCAGTGTCGCTTGCCATAACAGCTGCAAGAATTCTTCGCCATGGGCCGGTGGCCAGAAGGCCGCAACAAAACGACCCATCTCGCTCTGGCTGTCGGCCTTGAGCAGCACGCCCAGGTCCAGTTCGCTGAAATGGATGCCGGGCCACAGCAGGGCCAGCGCCAACAGACTGAGCAGCAGGCGGGGCAGGGTGGCCGGGTCTCGTGTATCGCGTGTCAGCATCGGGGAATCTGCAGGATCAAGGGCGCCACTGGCGTGGGCGGCGATAGCAGTTGCTCGTTGGCGTAGAGCTTGTCGAGCAAATCGTGGTCGACGTCGCTGGCGGGAAGATCGAACAGGACTTGCCCTTCACGCAAACCGATGATGCGTGAAAAGTGCGTCAGGGCCAGCTCTACCGCATGCAGGCTGGCGACCAGCGTCACGTTGCGTTCCCGGGCGTGGCGGCAGAGGATCGACAGGGTGTGCCCGGCCAGTACCGGGTCCATCGCCGACACCGGCTCATCGGCCAGCAGCACTTCGGGCGCCTGGTACAGCACGCGGGCAATGCCCACGCGCTGCAACTGGCCGCCGGACAGTTGCTGGCACTGGGCGAACAGCTTGTCACCCAGGTCCAGCTTGAGCAGTGCCGCCCGCGCGCCCGGAACATCCACCGGATGCAACAGGCTCAGCAGGCTTTTGGCAAAACTCCATTGCCCCAGCTTTCCGGCCAGCACCGCCGTGACCACCCGCTGACGCGCAGGCAGTGGCGGCGCCTGATGCACCAGGCCGATGCGTGCGCGCAATCGCTGGCGCTGTCGGGCGCCGAGCTGCCAGGCTTGCTCGCCGAGCACCTCGACCGTGCCGCTGCCGGGGCGCAGGGCGGTAGCCAGCACGTTGAGCAGGCTCGACTTGCCGGCGCCGGACGGACCGATGATTGCGACCTGCTCACCGGCAGCGATGTGCAGGTCGACTTCATGCAGCGCACGCACGCCATTGCCGTGGGTGAGGCTGACCCGGTTCAGATGCAGTGTCATTTCAGCAGGTCGGCAGCGCGCGCGGCTTCCTCGATGCCCTTGTAGTTCTCAGGTTGGGTCTCGATGAAGCGGCTGGCGGCTTGCAGGTCCAGAATCGCTTTTTGCTCCGGGTTGGCCGGGTCGAGCGCGAGGAAGGCCACCTTGATTTTGTTGGCAAGGGCCGGGTCGAGGGTGCCGCGCACGGTCCAGTTGTAGTCGAAGTAGGCCGGCGTGGTAGCGAAGACCTTGACCTTGTCGGTGTCGACCTTACCGGCCGCGACCAGTTTTGCCCAGACGCTGGCATTGAGTACGCCGGCGTCCACTTTGCCCGCCTGAACCCAGGCGACCGTGGCGTCATGGGCGCCGGAGTAACCGACACGGCTGAAATAAGTTTCCGGCTTGATGCCGTCTTTCAGCATGAAGTAACGCGGCATCAGACTGCCGGACGTCGAAGACACCGAACCGAAGGCAAAGGACTTGCCCTTGAGGTCGGCCAGCGACTTGACGGCCGGGTCGGCGCTGATGAATTTGCTGGTGAACTGGGCATCCTGCTCACGCTGTACCAATGGAATGGCATTGCCGGTTTTCAGCCGCGCCTGCACGAAGGTGAAGCCACCCAGCCAGGCCATGTCGATACGGTCGGTGGCCAGGGCCTCGACCACTGCCGGGTAGTCGGAGACCGGCACGAACTCGACTTTCATGCCCAGTTGCTTCTCCAGGTATTCGCCCAGGGGCTTGAACTTGCGCAGCAGTTCGGTGGGTGCTTCATCAGGAATGGCGCTGACCTTGAGGGTCTCGACAGCCTGTGCCAGCAGGGTGGAAAGGGACAAGGTCAGGCCAATGGCCGTTGCCAGGGTACGTTTGAGCATGGAAGTTCTCCGGTTCAATAGCGGAAAAATGTCGATGCGCCCCGCACAAGCTGATTGCTGCACGACGCTTCGTGAGGGTAGACGAAAACGCCGCGATTATAGGGACTCTTGCGTGCTTGACCAGCGTAGCAGCAGGGGAGAGGGCCAAAACGGAATTGTAGGAGCGAGCCTGCTCGCGATTGCGGAGTGTCAGCCAGCATCAATATCGACTGATCCGGCGCCATCGCGAGCAGGCTCGCTCCTACAGTGGATCTCTGGTGAACACATAATTTGTGTATGACAGAAATTCAAAAGTGTGGGAGCGAGCTTGCTTACATCCTTGCCAACGCCTGCGCCAGATCAGCCCGCAAATCCTCGACATCCTCGACCCCCACCGACAACCGCACCAACCCGTCGCCGATCCCCAGTTCTGCGCGGGTATCGGGCGGGATGGTGGCGTGGGTCATGATCGCCGGGTGTTCGATCAGGCTTTCCACGCCGCCCAGGCTCTCGGCCAGGGCGAAGATCTGTACGCTCTCGAGGAAGCGTTTGGTGCCAGCCAGGTCGCTGTTGAGGTCGAGGGAAATCATCCCGCCGAAACCGCGCATTTGCCGTCGGGCCAGTTCGTGTTGCGGGTGCGACGGCAGGCCCGGGTAGTAGACCCGCGAGACTTGCGGTAGGCGTTCCAGCCACTGCGCCAGCTCCAGTGCGTTGCTGCAATGGCGCTCCATGCGCAGCGCCAGGGTCTTCACCCCGCGCAAGGTGAGGAAGGCATCGAACGGGCCGGCGATGGCGCCGACGGCGTTTTGCAGGAAGCCCAGGCGCTCGGCCAGTTCGGCGTTCTGCCCGACCACGGCGATGCCGCCGATCACGTCGGAGTGGCCGTTGAGGTATTTGGTGGTCGAGTGCAGCACGATGTCGAAACCCAGTTCCAGCGGGCGCTGGATCCACGGGCTGGCGAAGGTGTTGTCGGCCACGCAGATGATGCCGCGCGCGCGGCAGGTGCGGGCGATGGCGGCCAGGTCCGTGAGGCGCAGCAACGGATTGCTCGGGGTCTCGACCATGACCATCCGGGTGTCGTCTTGCAGGGAGGCCTCGAACGCCGCCAGGTCGGTCAGGTCGACGAAGCTGAAGCGGTGCCCGGCGCTGCGCTGGCGCACCTTGTCGAACAGGCGGAAGGTGCCGCCGTACAGATCGTTACCCGAGACGATGTGCGAGCCGGCGTCGAGCAGCTCCAGCACCGTGGAAATGCTCGCCAGCCCCGAGGCGAAGGCAAAACCCCGGGTGCCGCCTTCGAGGTCGGCCACGCAGCGCTCCAGCGCCCAGCGCGTCGGGTTGTGCGAGCGCCCGTAGTCCAGGCCTTTGTGCACCCCGGGGCTCTGTTGCAGGTAGGTGGAGTTGGCGTAGATCGGCGGCATCAGCGCCCCGGTCGAAGGGTCCGGCGTTTGCCCGGCATGGATCACGCGGGTGGCGAAGCCCTGTGGCGGGGCGTTTTTATCCTGTTGACTCATGGCAGGGATCTCCGCAGGTGATTGAGCATGTCGGTTCGGGTAATCAGGCCGTGGAAGCCCGAGGCATCCTGGATGATCGCCACCAGCCCACGGCCCAGCTCTGCCTCCAGTTCAGCCAGCGTGGCATCGGGGGACAGGGTTTGCAGTTTGTCGGTCATGGCGCTGGATACGGTCTTGCGAAAGTGCGCAACGTCTTCATGCACGCCCAGCAGGATGTCGGACTCGTCGATCACGCCGACCAGTTGTTTGCCGTTCACCAGCACCGGCAGTTGCGACACATCCGCCAGGCGCATGCGCTGGAACGCGGTGAGCAGGGTGTCATCGGGGCCGACGCTGATCACCCGGCCGTCCTCGAAGCGCCGCGCGATCAAGTCCCGCAAGTTGCCGTAGTGCTTGCGTTGCAGCAGGCCCTGATCGTTCATCCACTGGTCGTTGTAGACCTTCGACAAATAACGCGTACCGGTGTCGCAGACGAAACTCACCACCCGTTTCGGCTGGGTCTGTTCGCGGCAGTAACGCAACGCCGCCGCCAGCAAGGTGCCGGTCGATGAGCCGCCGAGAATGCCTTCGGCGCGCAGCAACTGGCGGGCGTGATCAAAGCTTTCTTCGTCGCTGATCGAATAGGCGTGGCGCACGCTGGACAGGTCGGCAATCGACGGAATGAAGTCTTCGCCAATGCCTTCCACCGCCCACGAACCGGGGGTGGGGAGGGTGCCATTGCGGCTGTATTCGGCCATCACCGAGCCGACCGGGTCGGCCAGAACCATTTCCAGGTCTGGCTGCACCCGTTTGAAGAAACGGGTCAGGCCGGTGAGGGTGCCGGCCGAGCCGACACCGACGACGATGGCGTCCACATCATGCTGGGTCTGCGCCCAGATCTCCGGCGCGGTGCTGCATTCGTGGGCCAGCGGGTTGGCCGGGTTGTTGAACTGGTCGGCGAAGAACGCATCGGGAATGTCCGCGGCCAGCCGCGCGGCGACGTCCTGGTAATACTCGGGATGGCCCTTGCCGACATCGGAGCGGGTGATGTGCACCTCGGCGCCCATGGCCTTGAGGTGCAGGACCTTCTCGGTGGACATCTTGTCCGGCACCACCAGCACCACCCGGTAACCCTTGGCGCGGCCGACCAGGGCCAGGCCGAGGCCGGTGTTGCCGGCGGTGGCTTCGACGATGGTGCCGCCGGGGCGCAGACGACCATCGCGTTCGGCGACATCGATCATCGCCAGACCGATGCGGTCCTTGATCGAACCGCCGGGGTTCTGGGATTCGAGTTTGAGAAACAGCGTGCACGGGCCGGTATCGAAACGGCTGACGCGCACCAGCGGGGTATTGCCAATCAGTTCGAGCACGGCAGGACGGGAATTGTCGGGCATGTCATCACTCCTTGCGTAAATCCGCACTGGATGGACAGCAATCCGCGCCGGGTCTTCGCGTCGGTCGCGGGCAATGCATCGCTTGGACCATAGGCCGGGATCGGGTCTACCGCAACCTTGCACAGCCAACCGGTCGCCTCGACGCTTTTTCCTCGCCAGCGACCACAAAAAACATAATTTCGCTATTTCCCGGCTCCGAACAGAATGCGGCCAACACCCTGACCCCGATAGCCGTAGCAGAAGAACAACAGTGATCAGTATCGAGGCGGCAGCCATGACCGACCTGAATCAAACCACCTTTCAGAAGTGCACAGCCATGACAGTTGACAAGACCGAAATTGACACGCTTGTAGTTGGCGCCGGCCAGGCCGGCGTGGCCATGAGTGAACACCTGAGCAAGCTCGGCGTGCCTCACCTTGTTGTGGAGCGCAACCGTATCGCCGAAGCCTGGCGCACCGGTCGCTGGGATTCGCTGGTAGCCAACGGGCCTGCCTGGCACGACCGCTTCCCGGGTCTGGAATTCGACGGTCTGGACCCGGATGCCTTCGCCGGAAAAGAGCAGGTGGCCGAGTACTTCGAAGCCTACGCCCGCAAGTTCAACGCGCCGATCCGCACCGGCGTTGAAGTCAAGAAAGTAGAGCGCAACGCCGACCGCCCCGGTTTCACCGTTGAAACCTCCGATGGCGTGATCGAGGCCCGGCATGTGGTGGTCGCCACCGGCCCGTTCCAGCGCCCGGCCATTCCGCCCATTGCTCCCGAAATCGCCGGCATCACCCAGATTCACTCCGCCCAATACTACAACCCGCAGCAACTGGTCGAAGGCGCGGTACTGGTGGTGGGCGCCGGTTCTTCGGGCGTGCAGATCGCCGATGAGCTGCAACGCTCCGGCAAACAGGTCTACCTGTCGGTCGGCGCCCATGACCGTCCACCCCGTGCCTATCGCAACCGTGATTTCTGCTGGTGGCTGGGGGTGCTCGGCGAGTGGGATGCCGAAGCCATGCAGCCGGGCAAGGAACACGTGACCATCGCCGTGAGTGGTGCCCGTGGCGGCCACACCGTGGACTTCCGCCGGCTGGCTCATCAGGGCATGACGCTGGTCGGCCTGACTCAATCGTTCAACGGCGCTGTGGTGAGTTTCGAAGACAACCTCGCCGACAACATTAAACGTGGCGATGAAAATTACCTGGCGCTGCTCGACAAGGCCGACGCCTATATCGCACGCAATGGCCTGGACCTGCCGCTGGAGCCCGAAGCCCGGGCCATGCTGGCGGACCCGGATTGCGTGACGAATCCAATCCTGGAACTGGACCTGCTCAAGGCCGGCGTCACCACCATCATCTGGGCCACCGGTTACTCCACCGATTACAGCTGGCTGAAGGTCGACGCCTTCAAGGACAACGGCAAACCCCGGCACCAGCGCGGCGTGTCGGCCGAACCGGGGGTGTATTTCGTCGGTTTGCCTTGGCAGTCCCGTCGTGGCTCCGCGTTTATCTGGGGCGTTTGGCACGACGCCAAGCACATCGCCGATCACATCGTTAAACAGCACACCTATCTCAACTATCGGGATGCGACCCAGCGTCAAGCCGACGCCGCCTGTGCACCCGTTCAGAAAGCCAGCCTCATGGGAGTTCGTTGATGCCTACTCATACCCGCATCCGTATGTTCAACACCAAAGACACCTACCCGAACCAGACGCTCGACAACGACCTGTGCCAGGCCGTGCGCGCCGGCAACACGGTGTATGTGCGTGGTCAGGTCGGCACCGATTTCAACGGCCAACTGGTAGGCCTCGGCGATCCGCGTGCCCAGGCCGAACAGGCCATGCGCAACGTCAAGCAACTGCTGGAAGAGGCGGGCAGCGACCTGAGCCATATCGTCAAGACCACCACCTACCTGACCGACCCGCGCTACCGCGAGCCGGTCTACCAGGAAGTCGGCAAGTGGCTCAAGGGCGTGTTCCCGATTTCCACCGGCCTTGTGGTCAGCGCCCTCGGTCAGCCGCAGTGGCTGATGGAAATCGACGTGATCGCTGTCATCCCTGAATAAGGAATTCGCCATGACTTTTTCCATCGTGGGTCGCTGCGCCGAGACCGGCCAGCTGGGTATTGCCATCAGCTCTTCGAGCATTGCCGTCGGCGCGCGCTGCCCGTGGCTGCGTGCCGGTGTCGGCGCGGTGTCGAGCCAGAACATCACGCTGCCGGCCCTCGGCCCGCAGATCCTCGATGAACTGGCGGGCGGCTCGGCGCCGCCCCAGGCGCTGGACCACTCATTGACCCGCAATGGCTACAGCCAATACCGCCAGGTGGCGGTGGTCGATGCCCACGGGCGCACGGCGGTGTTCAGCGGCAACCATGCGCTGGGCATCAACCATGCCCTGGCCGGTGACCAATGCGTGGCGGCCGGCAACCTGCTGGCCAACAGCGGGGTGATCGAGGCGATGGTCGCGGCGTTCGAAAACAGCGAAGGCTGCCTCGCCACCCGGCTGATGAACGCCTTGCAGGCCGGGCAGAATGCCGGTGGTGAAGCCGGCGCGGTGCACTCGGCGGCGCTGTCGGTGGTCGGTGACCTGACCTGGCCGATTGTCGACCTGCGGGTGGATTGGGCCGATGAAAACCCGATCGGCGAGCTGGGCAAACTGTGGACGGCCTACGAGCCGCAATTGCAGGACTACCTGACCCGCGCCCTCAATCCGACCCTGGCCCCCACGTATGGAGTGCCCGGCGATGAGTGAGTTGCGCAGCCGCGCCATGCTCGCGCGGTTGATCGGGTTCGCCACGGTCAGCCGCGATTCGAACCTTGCGCTGATCGAGTTCGTGCGTGATTACTTGCACGGACTCGGCGTGGATTGCGAATTGATCTACAACGCCGAGCGCACCAAGGCCAATCTGTTGGCTATGGTCGGCCCGCGTGTGGCCGGCGGCATCGTGCTGTCCGGGCACACCGATGTGGTACCGGTGGACGGCCAGGCYTGGACGGTCGAGCCGTACTGCCTGAGCGAGGCGGACGGCAAGCTTTACGGTCGCGGCACCGCGGACATGAAAGGCTATCTGGCCTCGGTGCTGGCCGCTGTGCCGATGTTTCTGGCCAGCCCTTTAAAGCGCCCGGTGCATTTGGCGTTTTCCTATGACGAAGAGGTCGGTTGCCTCGGCGTGCGCGGCTTGCTGGAGGTGCTACCGCAACGCATCCCGGCACCGGCGTTGTGTCTGATCGGCGAGCCGACCGAACTCAAACCGGTGCTCGGCCACAAAGGCAAACTGGCGATGCGGTGCCACGTGCGCGGCGCCGCCTGTCATTCGGCCTACGCACCTTATGGGGTCAATGCCATCGAGCAGGCCGCGCGCCTGATCGGTCGGTTGGGCGACATCGGCGCCACCCTGGCCCGGCCGCCATTGCACGACAAACGCTTCGATCCGGCGTTCTCGACCGTGCAGGTCGGAGTGATCCAGGGCGGGACGGCGCTGAACATCGTGCCAGCGGATTGCCGTTTCGATTTCGAGATCCGCGCCTTGCCGGACTTCGCCCCGCAAGTGGTCGTCGATGAACTGCAGGACTACGCCGAGCAGACGTTGCTGCCGGCCATGCAGGCCGTGGACACCGATACCGGTATCCGCTTTGAAAAAATCTCGGCCTATCCGGGCCTTGCGACACCCGCCGACAGCGCGGCGGCCCGGCTGATTGCCCGGCTATGCGGCAGTGACGATTTCAGCACCGTGGCTTTTGGCACCGAAGGCGGGCTGTTCGATCAGGCCGGCATTCCTTCGGTGGTCTGCGGTCCCGGCAGCATGGACCAGGGGCACAAGCCCGATGAATTTGTCAGCGTCGAACAGATGGCGGCCTGCGACCGCCTGATGGATCGCCTGGCGGCGTACTTGAGTGAATCCGAACACCCATGACAACAATGGGTCGACAAGACCCGAGGAAGCGATCCATGTCCAGATCCTTGCGTTGCAGTGTTCCGTTTGCCCTGGCGTTGCTGAGTGCCAGTGTGTGGGCGGCCCCCCAGGACCTCACCGTGATTTCCTTCGGTGGTGCCACCAAACAGGCTCAGGATAAAGCCTATTTCCAGCCCTTTAACGCCAGCGGCGCGGGCAACATCATCGCCGGTGAGTACAACGGCGAGCTGTCGAAGATCAAGGCCATGGTATCGGCCGGTCACACCAGTTGGGACGTGGTCGAAGTCGAAAGCCCCGAGTTGTTGCGTGGCTGCGAGGAAGGCCTGTTCGAGAAACTCGATGCGGGACGCTTCGGTGATTCGGCGAACTTTGTGCCCGGTGCGCTGACCGAGTGCGGGGTGGCCACTTACGTCTGGTCGATGGTCATGGCCTATGACCAGAGCAAGCAGGCCAAGGCGCCGCAGTCCTGGGCCGACTTCTGGAATGTCGCCGACTTCCCGGGCAAGCGCGGCCTGCGCAAGAGCGCCAAGTACACCCTGGAAATCGCGCTGCTGGCCGACGGTGTCAAGGCAGACGATGTGTACAAGGTCTTGAACACCCCGCAAGGCGTGACGCGGGCATTTGCCAAGCTCGACCAGATCAAGCCGAACATCCAGTGGTGGGAGGCGGGCGCGCAACCGGCGCAATGGCTGGTGGCCGGGGACGTGGTAATGAGCGCGGCCTACAACGGGCGGATTGCCTCGGCGCAAAAGGAAGGCATGAAGCTGAGCATCGTCTGGCCGCAGAGCCTGTACGACCCGGAATACTGGGCGGTGGTCAAAGGCACGCCGAACAAGGCGTTGGCGGAAAACTTCATCGCGTTCGCCAGCCAGCCGCAGACGCAAAAGGTGTTCTCGGAAACCATCCCTTACGGGCCGGTGCATCGCCAGACCCTGCCATTGCTGCCCAAGGACGTGCAGGAGCAACTGCCGACAGCCGAGGCCAACCTGGCCGGCGCGCGGGCCGTGGACGCGGAGTTCTGGGTCGACCATGGCGAGGAGCTTGAACAGCGCTTCAATGCCTGGGCTGCGCGCTGATACAGGCACCGCATAACCCTGTRGGAGCGRGCYTGCYCGCGATGAGGCCATCAGCTTCAACATCTTCGTTGACTGATACACCGCCATCGCGAGCAAGCTCGCTCCCACAAAAAAGCATGGTGCATTACCTCGGGTGCAAGCTTTGCCGCCCTCGTGCAGTGGTG
>NZ_JBGCUL010001075.1:0-1455 GCF_054177685.1 Pseudomonas sp. P5_A2_2 | reverse complement strand
TGATTAGTTCACGTGCCCCAAGTAGGCGATGTCCTGCCCCAATCGGTGTCCGCTCAACAAACGACGCATTCGCCTCATAGAAAATGAAGTAATTTACGGAGCAAAGATCACACTCCCAGTGCTCGCTCAGAAACTCGACTTGCCGCGACAATTTTCTCGGGCTAATCCAGTAATCATCCCCTTCCAGAACCGCAACATATTGCCCTGTGCACGCTCCGAAACCACGCTGGTAGTTTTTGGTAATACCAACATTGGTATCGCACGACAGATACTTGAAAGAAAAGCGCGAATCAACACCTTCGTAAGTACGAATACGCGCCAACGTACTGTCCGTAGATGCGTCATCAGCAACGACCAACTCAATAGTACCTGAGAAGTCCTGGTTGAATAGAGACTCCAGCGCTCGGTCAATGTAAGACTCGTGATTATAGGTAACCAACAGGATTGACAACCCGAAGCCCGGACTAGTATTCAACATTACTTCACCAACGGTTTGGCAGGATTACCTACCACTGTTGTATGCGGCTCAACGTCTTTGGTAACAACCGCGCCCATACCGACGACTGCCCCTGCGCCAATTAGCAATGGTTTACCGTGCCGTCCCTGTTTGATCAACGCGCCAGCACCTATATAAGCGTGATCGCCAATAGTTACATTGCCGTTGCATTTGACACCTGGTGCGAGGGTTACGTAGTCCCCAATCACACAATCGTGTGAAATATTACATTGGTTATTAGCCTGAAAAAAACGCCCAATCCGGACATTTGACGTGATGATCGTCTGCTCTGAAATCATGCAGCCTTCACCGATTTCATTGCTGTCCAACAAAATCACACTATTCGCAATCAGCGCGAAAGGCTCGATGTTTTGGGCGGCACAAGCCTCCGCAATCCTCTGACGAACTTTTGAGTCACCAATTGCCACATTGAAACGCTTGGTTCCTTCCAGATCAAAAAACGCGTTGAGACTGATTGTGCGATATCCGTTGACCTCAATCTCTTCCTCCAGATTTTCAACCACAAACAGCAATTCAGCACTCAAGCCTGCTATCTTGCCCTGGAGCATCGAACGCAGCATGGGCATAACCTCCCTGCCATGCCCACCAGCACCAATCAGACCAAAATAGCTTTTCATAAAATTATCAGATCCATAATCCATATACAGGGCAGCAGCTATAAGCAGCGCTCAAAACCGCCCAACCTTACCTTCTTCTTTTAACCAGTCGTATCCCACTCAGCTTACGTCAACGCAAACGTAGAGCACGAAGCAGCCGGCGGGCAAGCCCTTTGAGATATCTAGTGATACGACTTCCCATTCTTGGAGCCTGGCTGCACGTCTCGCTCGTGCCGATTGCCATGCCCTGAGAATTATGGGCAACCATTAGATAGTGGCCGAGCCCAGATTGCCCCGTCAGGCGATAGAACTCGAAAACATTGAACATGTACTCATCACGGA
>NZ_JBGCUL010001074.1:0-1455 GCF_054177685.1 Pseudomonas sp. P5_A2_2 | reverse complement strand
AGCCGCGCCTTATGGCCTGGCGGCGACTCAGGTGTTGGCCAAGGAAGGTCTCACCGACAAGGTCAAGGACAAGATCGTTGAAGGCCAGAACATCACCCAGGCCTATCAGTTCGTTTCCACCGGCAATGCCGAGTTGGGTTTTGTCGCCCTGTCGCAGATCTACAAGGACGGCAAGATCACCAGCGGTTCGGCCTGGATCGTTCCGGCCAGCCTTCACGACCCGATCAAACAGGACGCTGTGATTCTCAACAAGGGCAAGGACAACCCGGCCGCCAAGGCGTTGGTTGACTACCTCAAGGGGCCGAAAGCGGCAGCTGTCATCAAGTCCTACGGTTACGAAATCTAAATGTCGCTATCGAGTGCCGATTACTCCGCCATTTGGCTGACCCTGAAACTCGCGTCCCTGACGACCGTCATCTTGCTGATTGTCGGCACTCCGATTGCGTTATGGCTCGCGCGCACCCGCTCCTGGTTGCGCGGCCCGGTCGGGGCGGTTGTTGCCCTGCCCCTGGTGCTGCCACCGACGGTGATTGGTTTCTATCTGTTGTTGGCGCTCGGCCCTCACGGGTACATCGGCCAGCTCAGCCAATCACTCGGCCTTGGCACCCTCACCTTCAGTTTTGCGGGGCTGGTCATCGGTTCGGTGTTGTATTCGATGCCGTTCGTGGTCCAGCCACTGCAAAACGCATTTTCCGCAATCGGCACGCGTCCGCTCGAAGTGGCCGCGACACTGCGGGCCAATCCCTGGGACACCTTTTTCAGCGTGACGCTGCCCCTGGCCCGCCCCGGTTTCATTACCGCGGCCATTCTCGGCTTCGCCCACACCGTCGGCGAGTTCGGCGTAGTGCTGATGATCGGCGGCAACATTCCCGAGAAGACCCGCGTGGTCTCGGTGCAGATCTACGATCACGTCGAAGCCATGGAATATGCCCAGGCCCATTGGCTGGCCGGGGTGATGCTGGTGTTCTCGTTTGTCGTCTTGCTGGCGCTGTATTCCAGCCGAAAAACCAAAGCGGGCTGGAGCTGATCGATGATTCAAATGCGCCTGAAACTACGCTACCCGGGCTTCGCTCTGGACGTCGACCTGCAACTGCCCGGACGTGGCGTCACTGCGCTTTACGGTCACTCAGGCTCCGGCAAGACCACTTGCCTGCGCTGCATTGCCGGCCTGGAACGGGCCGATCAGGGTTTTATCCAGGTCAACGATGAAGTCTGGCAAGACAGCGAAAACAAGCTCTTCGTCGCGCCGCACAAACGCGCGCTCGGCTACGTGTTCCAGGAAGCCAGCCTGTTTCCTCATCTGTCGGTGCTGGCCAACCTTGAGTTCGGCCTCAAGCGCATTCCCAAGTCGCAGCGTCGGGTCGATATGGCCCACGCCACCGAGTTGCTGGGCATCAGCCATCTGCTGGACCGGCACCCACAACACCTTTCGGGTGGTGAGCGACAGCGCGTCGG
>NZ_JBGCUL010001073.1:0-1457 GCF_054177685.1 Pseudomonas sp. P5_A2_2 | reverse complement strand
GTTCAACGACCGCGCCATTTCCTATCGCGTGCACCAGGGCTTCGACCACAAGCTGGTTGCCCTGTCTGCTGGCGTGCAGCGCATGGTCCGTTCCGAAACCGGCACCGCCGGCGTGATGTTCACCCTCGATACCGAATCGGGCTTCCGCGACGTAGTGTTCATCACCGGCGCCTACGGCCTGGGTGAAACCGTCGTACAAGGCGCGGTGAACCCGGATGAGTTCTACGTCCACAAGGGCACGCTGGCGGCCGGTCGTCCGGCCATCCTGCGCCGTAACCTGGGCAGCAAGGCCATCAAGATGATCTACGGCGACGAAGCCAAGGCCGGTCGTTCGGTCAAGACCGTCGACGTGGACAAGGCCGAACGCGCACGTTTCTGCCTGACCGACGCCGAAGTCAGCGAGCTGGCCAAGCAGGCGATGATCATCGAGAAGCACTACAAGTGCCCGATGGACATCGAGTGGGCCAAGGACGGTGACGACGGCAAGCTGTACATCGTGCAGGCCCGTCCGGAAACCGTGAAGAGCCGCACCCAGGCCAACGTCATGGAACGTTACCTGTTGAAAGAAACCGGCACCGTGCTGGTGGAAGGCCGCGCCATTGGCCAGCGCATCGGCGCTGGCAAGGTCCGCATCATCAAGGACGTGTCCGAGATGGACAAGGTCCAGCCAGGCGACGTACTGGTGTCCGACATGACCGACCCGGACTGGGAACCGGTCATGAAGCGCGCCAGCGCGATCGTCACCAACCGTGGCGGCCGTACTTGCCACGCGGCGATCATCGCCCGTGAGCTGGGTATCCCGGCTGTAGTGGGTTGCGGCAATGCCACCCAGCTGTTGAAAGACGGCCAGGGCGTGACCGTTTCCTGTGCTGAAGGCGACACCGGTTTCATCTTCGAAGGCGAACTGGGCTTCGACATCAAGAAGAACTCCGTGGACGCCATGCCTGAGCTGCCGTTCAAGATCATGATGAACGTCGGCAACCCGGACCGCGCCTTCGACTTCGCGCAACTGCCGAACGCCGGTGTGGGCCTGGCCCGCCTGGAGTTCATCATCAACCGCATGATCGGCGTGCACCCCAAGGCACTGCTGAACTACGACGGCCTGCCGCTGGACATCAAGGAAAGCGTCGACAAGCGCATCGCCGGTTACAACGATCCAGTCGGCTTCTATGTCGAGAAACTGGTCGAAGGCATCAGCACCCTGGCCGCGGCGTTCTGGCCGAAAAAGGTCATCGTGCGTCTGTCGGACTTCAAGTCCAACGAATACGCGAACCTGATCGGCGGCAAGCTCTACGAGCCGGAAGAAGAGAACCCGATGCTGGGCTTCCGCGGTGCGTCGCGTTACATCAGCGAATCGTTCCGTGACTGCTTCGAACTCGAATGCCGCGCTCTGAAGCGTGTGCGCAACGAGATGGGCCTGACCAACGTCGAAATCATGGTGCCGTTCGTCCGTACCC
>NZ_JBGCUL010001072.1:0-1458 GCF_054177685.1 Pseudomonas sp. P5_A2_2 | reverse complement strand
GACCAACGGCCAGTAAAAACCCCTGAAAACCAAAAAAAGCACTAGCCGAGCATTGTCATTTTTTATATCGTATACGAAATACAATAAACGAACCGGAGGCAACAATGAGCAAGCGCATTAACTGGAGTGGCGTCTTCCCAGCGGTGACCACTCAATTCAACGATGACTTCTCCATCAACCTGGAAAAAACCCATCAGGTGATTTCCAACGTGATCCGCGACGGCGTGTCGGGCCTGGTGGTCTGCGGCTCGGTGGGTGAAAACACCTCGCTGACCGCCGAAGAGAAAATCGCCGTGACCGAGGTCGCTGTCGATGCCGCCCGTGGTCGCGTACCAGTGATTTGCGGCGTGGCCGAGTTCACCAGCATACAAGCGGCCAAGGTCGCCAATGCCGTACGCCGGGTCGGCGTCGATGGCGTGATGCTGATGCCGGCGCTGGTCTACGGTTCCAAGCCGTTCGAGACCGCCGAGCATTACCGCTACGTGGCGAAAAACGCCGACGTGCCGCTGATGGTCTACAACAACCCGCCTATCTATAAGAACGACGTCACCCCGGACATCCTGATTTCCCTGGCCGACTGCGACAACGTGGTGYGCTTCAAGGATTCTTCCGGCGACACCCGTCGTTTCATCGACGTGCGCAACGAAGTCGGTGACCGTTTCGTGCTGTTCGCCGGTCTCGACGACGTGGTGCTGGAAAGCATTGCCGTGGGTGCCGAAGGTTGGGTCTCGGGCATGTCCAACGTGTTCCCCAAAGAAGGCGAAACCATCTTCCGTCTGGCCAAGGCCGGTCGTTTCGCCGAAGCCATGCCGATCTACGAATGGCTGATGCCGATCCTGCACCTCGATGCCCGCGCCGACCTGGTGCAATGCATCAAGCTGTGCGAAGCCATCGCCGGTCGCGGCAGCGCCTTGACCCGTCCGCCACGCCTGGCCCTTCCGGAAGCGGATCGCGTGTTCGTCGAGCAGATCATGGCCAAGGCCTTGGCCAACCGCCCGGAACTGCCGGACGTCGGTCTCTGAGTGATTGCCGGGCGGGTCTATGCGGACCCGGCCCGGCTGCCCGTTTTTTGCGCCTCAACAAGGAACGTCAGCATGTCCAATCCTCAACACACGCAAAGCGCAACCACACCCTCGGGACTCAAACGCGTAGTGGCTGCCGCCATGGCTGGCACCGTCGCCGAATGGTATGAGTTCTTTCTCTACGGCACCGCCTCGGCATTAGTTTTCGGCAAGCTGTTCTTCCGCCAGACCGACAGCCCCATCGACGGCATCATCGCCGCCTTCGCCTTGTACGCGGTCGGCTTTCTCGCCCGGCCGTTGGGCGGTTTGGTATTCGGTCACTACGGTGACAAATTCGGCCGCAAACGCCTGCTGCAACTGAGCCTGGTAGTGGTCGGCATCACCACCTTCCTGATGGGTTGCCTGCCTGGCTTCGAGCAGATCGGTTACGCAGCGC
>NZ_JBGCUL010001071.1:0-1458 GCF_054177685.1 Pseudomonas sp. P5_A2_2 | reverse complement strand
GCGAGCCTGCTCGCGATGGCCGCGGCTCGGTCCAACTTCATGCAACCGATTATGCCTGCCCCAACATCGCCGCCGCCAACAGCTCCTTGGTGTACGGATGCTGCGGCGAGTCAAACACCTCATGGCTGGCGCCGCGTTCCACCACTTTGCCATCCTTGATCACGATCATGTCGTGGGCCAGGGCGCGCACCACCGCCAGGTCATGGCTGATGAACAGGTAGGTCAAACCGTGTTTTTCCTGAAGCTGGCGGAGCAGGGCGACCACCTGTTTCTGTACCGTGCGGTCGAGCGCAGAGGTCGGTTCGTCGAGCAGGATCAGCGCCGGCTTCAGCACCAGTGCCCGGGCGATGGCGATGCGCTGGCGCTGCCCCCCGGAGAACTCGTGGGGATAGCGATGGCGACTTTGCGGGTCGAGGCCGACTTCGCTCAGTGCCCGGATCACTTCGGCATTGCACTCTTCAGGGCTCAGCTGGCTGTGCACTTCCAGGCCTTCGCTGATGATTTGTGCCACGGACATCCTTGGGCTGAGGCTGCCGAAAGGGTCCTGGAACACCACCTGCATCTTCTTGCGCCACGGTCGCAGCTGTTTTTGCGTCAGGTCGTCCAGCGCCTGGCCCTGAAAGCGGATGCTGCCTTCGGAGTCGAGCAAACGCAGAATCGCCTGACCGAGCGTGGACTTGCCGGAACCGGACTCACCGACGATGCCCAGGGTTTTGCCGCGCTGAATATTCAGGCTGATGCCATCGACGGCGCGCAGCCAGGTTTTGCGTTGAAACAGGCCACCACCGACGGGAAACCGCACCTGCAGATTGTCCACCTCCAGTACGTTTTCGCGCTCGTCCCGGGGCAAGGCTTCGCCCTCGGGTTCGGCGTGCAGCAATACGCAGCTGTAAGGGTGCTTCGGTTCGGTGAAAAGGATTTCGCAAGGTGCCTGCTCGACGATTTCCCCAGCCTTCATTACGCACACGCGCTGGGCGATGCTGCGTACCAGATTGAGGTCATGACTGATCAGCAGCAGCGACATGCCCAGCCGTTGTTGCAGGGATTTGAGCAGCAGCAGGATCTTGCGCTGCACCGTCACATCCAGCGCAGTGGTCGGTTCGTCGGCGATCAGCAGTTCCGGTTCGCAGGCCAGGGCCATGGCGATCATCACCCGCTGGCGCTGCCCGCCGGACAATTGATGGGGATAGGCCTTGAGGCGTTCCTCGGGTTTCTGGATGCCCACCAGGTGCAGCAATTCAACAATCCGCTCTTGCGCCGCCTTGCCCGCCAGGCCTTTGTGCACCAGCAGCGTTTCGCCGATCTGCTTTTCAATGCTGTGCAGCGGGTTGAGGGAGGTCATCGGCTCCTGGAAGATCATCGCGACGCGATTGCCGCGCAGTTGTCGCAACTTGCCAGCATCGGCGCCTACCAGTTCCTGGCCGCGATAGCGAATGCTGCCCGTTGTCTCGGTATCGG
>NZ_JBGCUL010001070.1:0-1464 GCF_054177685.1 Pseudomonas sp. P5_A2_2 | reverse complement strand
GCCAGTTATCATGGCGATCACAGCCAACCGGACCTGCCGAAGATTCGCACCTTGAAGGAAGAGCTGAACCGGGTGATCCGTTCCCGGGCCGCCAATCCGAAGTGGCTCGAAGGCGTTAAGCGTCACGGCTACAAAGGTGCGTTCGAAATGGCCGCGACGGTCGATAACCTGTTCGCCTTCGACGCCACCACGYAGTTGATTGATGATCACCAGTACGCCTTGCTGGCGGATGCCTATTTGCTCGATCCGGACACTCGGGATTTTGTCCGTGAACACAATCCCCATGCCTTGCGCGACATGACCGAGCGCATGCTCGAGGCGCAACAGCGCGGGATGTGGAAGGAGCCCGGTGAGTACCGAGAGGCGCTGGAGAATTTGTTGCTGGATATAGAAGAAGACAGCTGACGCACTTAAACCTGTGGGAGCGAGCTTGCTCCGGGCGGCGTTCCGACGATGACATTCGTTCAGTCGACAAAAATGTTGCCTGACATTCCGCCATCGCGAGCAAGCTCGCTCCCACAGGGATTGGGGCGCCGGTGAGATCACCGACCATGACTGAGATAAAACAATGACCGACACCCCGCACTTTCCCCTCTCCGCCGTGGTCGGTGCCGACGACTTGAAGCTGGCCCTGTACCTGACCGCCATCGACCCGAAAATCGGCGGCGTGCTGATCGAAGGCCCGCGGGGCATGGCCAAGTCGACCCTGGCCCGCGGTCTGGCGGACCTGCTGGCCAGCGGTCAGTTCGTCACATTGCCATTGGGTGCCACCGAGGAGYGCCTGGTCGGCACCCTTGATCTCGATGCGGCGCTGGGCGAAGGGCGCGCACAGTTTTCCCCCGGCGTACTGGCCAAGGCTGATGGTGGCGTGCTCTATGTCGACGAGGTCAATCTGTTGCCTGATCACCTCGTTGACCTGCTGCTCGATGTGGCTGCCAGCGGCACCAATCTGGTGGAGCGTGACGGCATTTCCCATCGGCATTCGGCGAAATTCGTGCTGATTGGCACCATGAACCCGGAAGAGGGTGAACTGCGCCCGCAACTGCTGGACCGTTTCGGCTTGAACGTCGCCCTCGGAGGCCACACCGCGCCCGTCGAGCGAGGTCAGATCATCCGTCGTCGCCTGGATTTCGACAGTGATCCGCAAGGTTTCTGTGCCGAATGGGAGTCGGCGCAGGCGTCTTTGCGCGAACGTTGCCAGAACGCACGCAATGCACTGGCAAGCATTCCCCTCGACGACCAGGCGCTGGCACAGATTACCGAACGCTGCTTTGCCGCGGGCGTCGATGGCTTGCGCGCCGACCTGGTCTGGCTGCGTGCCGCACGGGCTCATGCCGCCTGGCGCGGGGCGAAGGCCATCGCCGAGGAAGATATCGACGCCGTCGCCGAGTTCGCCTTGCGCCATCGTCGTCGCGAGCACTCAGCACCGGCTCCTGCGCAATCCCAAGCGGCGCAACCCTGCGC
>NZ_JBGCUL010001069.1:0-1465 GCF_054177685.1 Pseudomonas sp. P5_A2_2 | reverse complement strand
GTCGAGTTACCTCTAAAGTTGTTGATCACGGGTGACTTCAAAGGCCACGGCGAACTAACCGCCCTTGAAGATCGACAATCCGTTCAAATAGACAAAGACACTTTCAATGAAGTACTGACCAAAGCCGAAGTTGCTCTGGACATGGCCGTTCCGTCCGTTCTGAACAACAACCACGACACCGACTTGAACGTGCAACTTCAATTCAAAAGCATCAATGACTTCGGCCCCGACGCCGTCGCTCGCCAAGTGCCTGAATTGAACAAGTTGCTGGAGTTACGCGAAGCGCTGGTTGCACTCAAAGGCCCCATGGGCAACGTCCCGGCCTTTCGCAAACACCTGCAGAGTCTGCTGACCGRTGAAACCGCCCGCCAACGCCTGGCCAGCGAGCTGAATCTAGTGCTCGACGCACCCAACCACTGATTTGAACGCCCTTCTCAACGGAGTACTCCCCATGCCTATGGAAAGCGCCGTCGCCCAAGTATTGGTGGCTGACGAACCAACGTCGTTGCTCGACCAACTGCTGGCCAATACCACCATTCGCCCCTCCCAGGAAGGCTACGCAGTCGCCCGCCAAGGCATGGCTGCGTTCATCAGCGAAATCCTGCAAAGCGGTGACCACCAACAGCCGGTCAACAAGCACCGGGTCGACCAGATGATTGCCGAAATCGACCGCGCCCTGAGCAAGCAGATGAACGTGATTCTGCATCAGCCGCAGTTCCAGCAACTTGAATCCGCATGGCGCGGCCTGAAGCTGCTGGTGGATCGCACGGATTTTCGCGAGAACATCAAACTGGAAGTGCTGCATGTCACCAAAGAAGAGCTGCTGGACGACTTCGACAACGCCGGCGATATCACCCGTAGCGGCCTGTACAAGCACGCCTACACCTCCGGTTACGGCCAGTTCGGTGGCGAGCCGATCGCGGCGATGATTGGCAACTACACCTTCGGCCCGTCGTCCCCGGACATGAAGCTGTTGAGCTACGTCGCCTCCGTGGGCGCCATGGCCCATGCCCCTTTCGTGATGGCGGCCGGTCCTGAGTTCTTCAACCTCAAGAGCTATCAGGACCTGCCGTCGGTCAAGGAAGTCAGCGACATTTTTGAAGGGCCCGGCCATACCAAATGGCGCAGCCTGCGCGAGATGGAAGACTCCAAATACATCGCAGCGACGCTGCCGCGCTTCCTGCTGCGTTCGCCGTACGACAGTTTGGAGAACCCGATTCGCAGCTTCGGCTATAACGAAACCGTCGACGGTAACCACGACAATTACTTGTGGGGCAACACCGCGTTCCTGATGGCCTCGCGCATCACCGACAGCTTCGCCCGCTACCGCTGGTGCCCGAACATCATCGGCCCGCAGTCCGGCGGCGCGGTGGACGATCTGCCGGTGCACCTGTACGAATCCCTCGGCCAATTGCAGGCGAAGATTCCTACCGAAGTGCTGATTTCCGATCGCAAGGAATTCGAG
>NZ_JBGCUL010001068.1:0-1467 GCF_054177685.1 Pseudomonas sp. P5_A2_2 | reverse complement strand
CATCAGTTGGGGTATCGGGTGTTTCTGGCGCCCTATAGCGCCAACGGCAAGCCTTTGCACGTACAGGGATTCCTCGGCGCCTTCGCCAAGGCGGCGATCCGCAATGGCAATCAGCTCAAGGCGCTCGCCGACTGCGGCGTACCGCTGGTGGGACTGGACCCGGCGATGACGCTGGTCTACCGCCAGGAATATCAAAAAGTACCAGGACTCGACGATTGCCCGAAGGTCTTGCTGCCTCAGGAATGGCTGTCCGATGCGTTGCCGGAAAACCCGCATCCCGCGACCGGAACCTTCCGTTTGTTGGCGCACTGCACCGAGAAAACCAATGTCCCGGCCAGCACTTCGCAATGGGAAGCCGTTTTTGCCCGGCTCGGGCTCAAGCTGACGACTGAGGCGACCGGCTGCTGCGGCATGTCCGGAACCTTCGGCCATGAAGCTCGTAACCAGGGCAGCTCACGAACCATTTTTGAGCAATCCTGGTCCGGCAAGCTGGAAAAAGAGAGCGAGGCGCTGGCAACGGGATACTCCTGTCGCAGTCAGGTGAAACGCTTTGCCAACGTGCAATTGCGCCATCCATTGGAGGTTGTGTTAGAGCGTATGCTCGCGAAGTGAAGAGGAACGCCATGCCAGACCGTCGCTATTCGACCCATAGCAGCCAATCACCCAAGGCGCTACGCTCGCAGGCACGCTCCTTCAGGTACTGACAATTACGATATGAAACGCATACTTGATCGTTTACGTGGCTGGGCCAGAAAGCTAAAACGACAAACCATGGTTCTCTGGTTTTGCTATCAGCATCCGCRAACACCCTGGTTACCCAAATGGATTGCGGTTTTTGTCGTGGCGTATGCGCTGAGTCCAATCGACCTCATTCCTGATTTCATTCCAGTGCTTGGATACCTGGACGACGTGATCATTTTGCCGCTTGGCATTCTGCTCGCTATTCGGTTGATGCCGGCGCAGGTGCTCGAGGACTGTCAGCTCAAAGCGAGTGAGTGGGAGCAAAGCCATGTGAAGCGGCCAGCGAACAGGTTTGCTGCAGTGATCGTAGTATTAGTCTGGCTCGTTGCTGCGGGTATTTTGGGGGCTTACTTCCTCAGGGCGTGAAGCCGCCTGTCGCAGTAGCCAGAAATTGATCGCCCGGATTAATACCCATGTGCAGACGGATACTGAATTGCTTGCATCCCCCATGGGGGGGATAAGACTCGTGTTATTCATGAATCGTGAAGACTCAAATGATGAGTGAGCTCGAACACAACCATCCCCACACCCACCACACCCACCAAAGTCACGAAGCGATCATCAAGCGTCTC
The DNA here is from genome assembly GCF_054177685.1 of Pseudomonas sp. P5_A2_2. Classification (NCBI taxonomy): domain Bacteria; kingdom Pseudomonadati; phylum Pseudomonadota; class Gammaproteobacteria; order Pseudomonadales; family Pseudomonadaceae; genus Pseudomonas; species Pseudomonas sp. P5_A2_2. The sequence continues at coordinate 154 of NZ_JBGCUL010001068.1, read as the reverse complement.
AAGCGGGCGGACGGCCACTTACGCGGCATCATCACCATGATCGAAGAGGGGCGTCAGTGCGTGGACATCGCCCAGCAGCTGCATGCTGTTGAAAAAGCGGTGTGCCAAGCCAAGCGCACGCTCATTCAGGATCGCATCGATCACTGTCTGGAAG
>NZ_JBGCUL010001067.1:0-1468 GCF_054177685.1 Pseudomonas sp. P5_A2_2 | reverse complement strand
CCAGACTGCCTACCTCATAAACAACCTGCCGTACGCGATCCCTCTCGAGTTCGGGCATTCGACCCAAGCACCCAACGGCATGGTCCGCATAACCGTGGCCCGCTTCCAGCAGATCGTGCAGGAGGCCATCAGGAACAACCAGGTATGAGCCACAACATCATCGCCTCGATCTACGAGGCCAAGCTGATYGCCTGGGCAAAGGCGTTACCGACACCGCTGAAGGTGGTAGTCGAGAACGAGACCTACACGCCCATTGATGGTGCCATCTACCTGAAGGCGTTCACGCTGCCCGCCGACACCGCAAGCAACACGCTCGGCGGCGACCATAAGCTGTACACCGGCGTATTCCAAGTCAGCATCGTGACGCCTTCTGGCAAGTACCGAGGTGCGGCCGGCGCACTGGCCGACCAGATCGCCACGCTGTTCCCGCTGTACGAGCGAAACACGAAAGGCGCGCTTACGGTGGTGACCATGAGCCCGGTAGACCCCGGCCCCGGCATTCCTGACGACACCACCTTCACTGTTCCTGTGTCGTTCCTTTACCGAGCCGACACTAACTAAATCCGCCCGTTGGGCAACCCCGGAACCCGCCATTGAGTGGGTTTTGTCATTTCTGCAAAGAGGAAAAACCAATGGGCTACAAACTCCCCAACGGCGCGACCATTCAGCACGGTGYCACCTACGCCGCCGAGCTGCCATTCACTGCGATGTCCAATGCCAATGAGGCGGTCGCCACGGTGACAGGCAGCACTTTGGCTGCTGGTGACATCGTCTTGGTTACTGCCGGCTGGAGTCGCCTGAACAACCGAGTGGTGCGAGTCAAAACGGCGACTGCAACGGCGACCACTCTCGAAGGCATTGATACGTCCGACGTCCAGGTCTATCCGGCTGGCGGTGGTGTTGGCACTCTGAAGAAGGTCCTCACCTGGGTGCAGATCCCGCAAGTGACTGACGTCGCGTTCTCCGGCGGAGAGCAAAACTACTTGGATGTGGTTTTCCTCGAAGACGACCAAGGCAAGCAAATCCCGACTGATAAATCCGCTGCGAGTATGGCGCTGACCATTGCCGATGATCCGGCCCAGGCTTTCAATGCCGTGCTGCTCGCAGCAGATGCGGGCAAGAAGATCCAGGCTGCACGGATGAATCTTCCTGGCACCGATACCGTTCTCTACGGCGCGTACACCTCGTTCTCGAAGCAACCGGCGGTATCGCGCAACAACCTGCTGACCCGCACTGTCAACCTGGCGTTGCAGGCTGAACCCACCCGCTACCTGTCGTAAGGAATTCTCATGGCAAAGTTTTCCATCGCACCGAAGCCGACGTTTACCGTCGATGTGCCCATTCCGCAGGTAGGTGGCAACCCGGCAATGGTTCCGTTCACGTTCAAGTATCGCGACCGCACTGCTTTGGCTGAGCTCTTCGACAGTTGGAAGCAGAAGGCAAGTGACCTCGGCGAGCGCTTCAAAGG
>NZ_JBGCUL010001066.1:0-1470 GCF_054177685.1 Pseudomonas sp. P5_A2_2 | reverse complement strand
GATAAGCGGAATCATCGCTTCTGCGAGTGCTTYACGGTCGATCCATTCACCAAGACACTGGTCGGGCTTCTGAGTCACGGGAACCTTCCACATGTAGGGGCAGAAAAAAGGGGCTACATTATGCCGCCGAGTGACAGCTGTAGCAATGCGCGCCCGTCGTGCTTTTCGTAACAAATCGTCGTTCAAAAAACTTACGCCTCGCGCAAGCCCAATAAAACCGGGGCTTGCAGCGAAGTCAATTTTTTGGAGGTCACGCGTCCTTATCCGTAACCCTCCGTAACACTCGTTGTATTTGCCACTACATATTCAGTAATTTCCGGTAAAAAACCGCTGAATTTTGTCTTTACCACTACATTTCATCAGACCGTCGCTTTAGACGCAGTCAGCAACTGACAGGCGGCATCGTTGACCGCTACAATTGTCGACTTTGTCGCAACGCTTGGAGCTCAACCTTCCGTGCCCGTTCTGCGTCTACCGCTTCTCCCTGCCGCGGCAGGTAAACAGCACTGGGGCAACCTGCCCGGTGCCGCCCTGAGCCTGGCCATCGCCGAGGCCGCCAGCGCTGCCAAGCGCTTTACCCTGCTGCTGACCGCCGACAGCCAAAGTGCCGAACGGCTGGAACAGGAGCTGGGTTTCTTCGCCCCGGATTTGCCCGTATTGCACTTTCCCGACTGGGAAACCCTGCCCTACGACCTGTTCTCGCCGCACCAGGACATCATTTCCCAGCGCATCGCCAGCCTGTACCGGCTGCCGGAACTGAGCCATGGCGTGCTGGTGGTGCCGATCACGACCGCCCTGCATCGCCTGGCACCGACCAGATTCCTGCTCGGCAGCAGCCTGGTGCTGGATATCGGCCAGAAGCTCGACGTCGAGCAAATGCGCGCCCGGCTTGAAGCCACGGGTTATCGCTACGTCGATACGGTGTATGAACACGGCGAGTTCACCGTTCGCGGTTCGCTGATCGATCTGTTCCCGATGGGCAGCAAGCTGCCGTATCGCATCGATCTGTTCGACGACGAAATCGAAACCCTGCGCACCTTCGACCCGGAGAACCAGCGCTCGATCGACAAAGTCGACTCGGTCAAGCTGTTGCCGGCCAGGGAATTCCCGCTGCAGAAAGAAGCGGTCACCCGTTTCAAGGCCCGGTTCCGCGAGCGTTTTGACGTCGACTTCCGCCGCTGCCCGATCTTCCAGGACTTGAGCAGCGGGATTACGCCAGCCGGCATCGAGTACTACCTGCCGCTGTTCTTCGAAGAAACCTCGACGCTGTTCGATTACCTGCCCCAGGACACGCAAGTGTTCTCGCTGCCCGGTATCGAACAGGCCGCGGAAAACTTCTGGAACGACGTGCGCAATCGCTATGAAGAACGCCGCGTCGACCCCTCCCGTCCTTTATTACCTCCCGCCGAACTGTTCCTGCCAGTGGAGGACTGCTTCGCGCGCCTGAAGAACTGGCCGCGCGTGGTGGCC
>NZ_JBGCUL010000040.1:0-15261 GCF_054177685.1 Pseudomonas sp. P5_A2_2 | reverse complement strand
GGACGCTATCGCGAGCAAGCTCGCTCCCACAGGGAATTGCGGTGTTTTGGAGTCATTCGACTGGCCTGTGAGGGTCGGCAGCAAAGCTGCCAACCCTGGACACAGATCCTGTGGGCCTGATCAGATCAACCGGCCCGGAGGTTCTCAGGCGTCGGGCGCCGAGTCTTTCGGTGCATCAACATCGTCTTCTGCCGCCACTTCACCCTCAGGGTTCAGTGCCGCTTCTTCAGCTGTAGCTTTCTTGCGCTGAAGCTTTTCCTCTTTCTTCTGCTCCTTGGCCAAGTCTCTCTGACGTTTGGCGAAGGAATAATTGGGTTTGGCCATGGGCGATCCTCTGGGGTCGAAGGTGAGGTTGAGCGGCGCATATTCTGCCTTGTATCGGTGCCAAGCCGTTAGCTGGGTTTTTGCTCGGCCCATTTTGGCGCTATGGACGGTTGCCAGGCATCCAGGGCATCGAGCAGGGTTTGCGGTGATTCGCTCACTTGCAGCATGTCACGGTGCTGCTCGCGAACGAAGCCTTCGCCGACGATGTGATCGAGAAAAGACGTCAATTTGCTGTAGAAACCGTTCACTTCCAGCAAACCCAGCGGTTTGCCGTGGTAGCCGAGCTGGCCCCAGGTCCAGACTTCGAACAGCTCTTCCAGGGTGCCAAGGCCACCGGGCAGTGCGATAAAGGCATCGCTGAGCTCGGCCATCCGCGCCTTGCGCGCGTGCATGCCATCGACGACTTCCAGGCGAGTCAGGCCGCTGTGGCCGATTTCCTTGTCCTTGAGGCTTTGCGGGATGATGCCGATCACTTCACCACCGGCCGCCAGGGCCGCATCAGCGACGATGCCCATCAAGCCCACGGCGCCGCCGCCATAAACGAGGGTCAGCTTGCGTTCGGCCAACGCCCGGCCAAGGGCCACGGCCGCTTCGCGGTAAGCCGGGTTGGTGCCGGTGCTGGCACCACAAAATACACAAACGGATGTTAAAGACATGCCTTGCTCCATGTTCGCTCAGGGCCACAGAGTAAAGGCAGGCGCACGGTACTCCAAGGGCTAGACTTGGTTTTCCGGGGTTTCGTACGTACCGCTGGCGCCGCAAGCGTAGGCGGCGAGCAAACTGCACAACAGGCTGTTGATCGACATGACAGACGTTCCATTTGAAGGGGACGGCCTGATGATAGGCCCGGACCAGACACTTGGTCGGTAGATAGTTTGCATCGGTGTCATAGTCCGAAAGTTGTATACAATTTTTGATTCAAGTCATATGAACTTGCGAAGTTTTCAGGCAGTCTTCTGTTCATTCGCGATTTCGTTAACCCTGCCTTGGAGATTCACCATGTTTGCCAAACTTGTTGCGGTATCCCTGTTGACACTGGCCAGCAGCCAATTGATGGCTGCAGAGTGCAAAGTCACTGTCGACTCCACCGACCAGATGTCTTTCGACACGAAGGCCATTGAAATCGACAAGAGCTGCAAGACGTTTACCGTGGAACTCAAGCACTCCGGCAGCTTGCCGAAGAACGTCATGGGCCATAACTGGGTGCTGAGTAAAGAAGCCGACATGCAGCCGATCGCCACCGACGGCCTGAGCGCCGGTATCGACAAGAACTACCTGAAAGAAGGCGACGCTCGCATCATCGCTCACACCAAGATCATCGGCGCTGGAGAGACAGACTCGGTGACCTTCGATGTGTCCAAGCTGAATGCCGCTGAAAAGTATGGTTTCTTCTGCTCGTTCCCGGGCCACATCTCGATGATGAAAGGCACCGTGACCCTGAAGTAAGACTGTCCACTGCGTTATCGTTCATCGCGAGCAGGCTCGCTCCTACAGGTACTGCGCTGTCCTTGTAGGAGTGAGCCTGCTCGCGAATGGGCCATCTGCATCAATAAATGTGTTGGCCAAAGAAAAAGCCCGCTGAGGATCACTCCTCAGCGGGCTTTTTCATTCACTCACGCCTCAAGGCGCAAACGGCATCACCCGCTTGTGATGGGTCTTGTTGTAGGTATCGACAATGATCTTGAACGCCTCTTCACGCACCGGGTTGCCATGCAGGAAGGCGTCGATCTCGGCGTAGGTCACGCCGTGGGAAGCTTCGTCCGGTTTGCCGGGCGACAGGTCCTCAAGGTCGGCGGTCGGGACTTTCTCCACCAGCGACTCCGGCGCACCGAAGCTGCGGGCAATCGCCCGCACCTGGTTCTTCACCAGGCCGCTGAGCGGTGCCAGGTCGCAGGCGCCGTCACCGAACTTGGTGAAGAAGCCCATCACCGCTTCCGCCGCGTGATCGGTGCCGATCACCAGGCCATGGGTTGCGCCGGCGATGGTGTACTGGGCGACCATGCGCATGCGCGCCTTGGTGTTGCCGAGCACGAAGTCCACCGACACCGCATGTTTGCCTTCGAAGGCCGCCACTTCATTGGCCAGGGCTTTGACCGCCGGGCCGATGTTCACGGTGTGGCGTTCGTCCGGCTTGATGAAATCYACCGAAGCCTGGGCGTCGTGCTCATCGAACTGGGTTTCGTAGGGCAGGCGCACGGCGATGAATTTGTAGGCGGCATCACCGCTGCGCTGGCGCAGTTCACGGACGGCCTGTTGGGCCAACAGACCGGCGGTCAGGGAGTCGACCCCGCCACTGATGCCCAGCACCAGGGTCTTGAGCCCGGAATTGACCAGGCAGTCCTGAATGAAGGTCACCCGCCGGGCGACTTCGGCCTCAAGGGCGGCTTCGTCGGCGAATGGCGGCTGGACCTTGAGCTGTTCAGCAATCTCACGCTGTACGGCTTGCATGAATTCACTCCTTGCTTGATGTACTTGAAAGGGCGGCAGGAACCTGGAAAACGTGTCGCAGGTAAGCGACGAAATTCGGGTCTTTGCAGTGTGTCTTGCCTGGCTCGTCGGAGATCTTCGCCACCGGCTGGCCGTTGCAGGCGGCCATTTTAAGCACGATGCTCATCGGTTCGACACCCGGAATATCACAGGTCAGGTTGGTGCCGATGCCGAAGCTGACATTGATCCGACCGCGCAGCGCCCGGAATATCTCCAGGGACTTGGGCAGGGTCAGACTGTCGGAGAACGTCAGTGTCTTGCTCATCGGGTCGATGCCGAGCTTGTGATAGTGGGCGATGGCTTTTTCCGCCCAAACCACCGGATCGCCCGAGTCGTGGCGTAAACCGTCGAAAAGCTTGGCGAAAAACAGATCGAAATCGCCTAGGAAGGCATCAATGGTGATGCAGTCGGTCAGGGCAATCCCCAGCAGGCCACGGTATTCGCGGACCCAGCAATCGAGTGCGGCGATCTGGCTGTCGATCAGCCGCGGGCCGAGTTGCTGGTGCGCCATGATCCACTCGTGGGCCATGGTGCCCAGCGGTTTCATGTCCAGCTCCCGGGACAGGTGCACGTTGCTGGTGCCGACGAAGCGTCCGGGGAAATCGTGCTTGAGCACATTCACCACTTCTTCCTGCACCCGATACGAGAAGCGACGGCGCGTGCCGAAATCGGCCACCTGCAATTCGGACAATTCATCACTGCTGGCGTTGGCACTCAGCCAGTCGAACTTGCGGTAGAGCTGCTCGCGGGCCTGCTCCAGTACGATTTCGCGGTAGCGATAGCGGTTGCGCACCTCGCTGACCAGCGCCAGCAGCGGCACTTCGAACAGGATCACATGCAGCCAGGGGCCCCGCAGGCGGATAAACAGTTCGCCGTTTTCGAGGCCAGTGTGGATGTAGCGCAGGTTGAAGCGGAACAACCCGAGAAAACGCAGGAAATCCGGCTTCAGGAAGCTGATGCGTTCCAGGAAGCTCAATTGATCGGCACTCAGGCTCAGTTCGGCCAGGCGCTCGATCTGGAAACGGATTTCCGCCAGGTACGGGCGCAAGTCCTCACCATTACGGCAACGAAACTCCCATTCGACTTCGACGTTCGGGTAGTTGTGCAGCACCGCCTGCATCATCGTCAGTTTGTAGAAGTCGGTGTCGAGCAGGTTCTGCACGATGCGATCGGCAAACACACTCTCGCTCATAACGGGAATCTCCAGCGTTGCAGCGGTATTGATCAATGGCGCTAGTGGCGCATATCAGTAGCAAGGAATGCCAGCGATTTCTTGGAACGCGGCGGATCCCTGTGGGAGCGAGCTTGCTCGCGATAGCGGACTGACAGTCAATTGAAGCATTGAATGTGATGACGCCATCGCGAGCAAGCTCGCTCCCACAGGGATTGTGCAGGGGGCCTAATGTTGCACCGCATCCGGGCTATCGATCTGCTCCAGCATCCACTTCACAAAGTCCCGCACCTTGGGCACTTCCGCCGAGTGCTCCGGGTACGCAAGGTAATAGGCATCGGTGCTGGGCATTGCATGCTGCCAGGGAATGACCAGCTTGCCGTCAGCCAGTTCCTCTTCCACCAGAAACCGTGGTAACAACGCCACGCCGCAGCCAACCTGGGCGGCGCGGATGCACATGTAAAAGGTTTCGAAACGCGGGCCGTGGTAGCTGTGCTCGGTGTGGTAGCCCTGATGCTCGAACCAGTCGTGCCAGGCCTGGGGGCGGGAGGCGTTTTGCAGCAGTACCAGATCGGACAGTTGCGTCGGATCGGTGAACGGTTGGGCAGGCAAGCTGCCCGGGGCACATACAGGAACAAGCTCTTCGCCGAACAGCTTCAGGCATTCGGTGCCCGGTCGTGAACCCTGGCCGAAATAGAACGCCAGATCGCTGCGACCTTGCAACAGGTCGTCGGCTTCCTGTTCGCTGCACAGGTCCAGGTGGATCGACGGGTGCCGCAGGCGCCAGCCTTTCAGGCGCGGCACCAGCCAGCGCGCGCCGAAGGTGGGAGGCGTCGAAACCCGCAGGACTTCTGTTTCGCCGCCGTAGGAGCGCAGGTAATGGGTCGACATCTCGACCTGCGTGAGGATTTTTCGCACCTCAACCAGGTACAGATCGCCCGCCGGCGTCATCTGCAGGCGTCGGCGCACCCGGCGAAACAGCAGGTGCTGCAACAGCTCTTCGAGTTGCGCGACCTGTTTGCTCACGGCGCTTTGGGTCAGGTTCAATTCTTCGGCGGCCCGGGTGAAGCTCAGATGCCGGGTGACRGCCTCGAAGCACTGCAACGCAGCGATCGATGGCAAGTAGCGTTTATTCAGCATGGGCGGTCCTTGGTTCTTGTTTCTTATTGCCAGCAATGCACAGCATGAATAAACGGAATGATATCTCTCTTAAAGGTCGTTTGTTGAGTAACCTCCGGGCAGCTAAAACTACAGGTCTGATCAGCCGTGAATTTCCGGCTGCACGTGTTCTGTCTTTTGCTTGAGGAGTGACCCATGGTTGCCGCATTGCTTGATCGTCTAGGTGTGAACCCGGCCCTGTACCAGAACGGCAAAGTGCCGGTGCACTCGCCGATCGATGGCAGCAGGATCGCTGCCGTGAACTGGGAAGGCGCTGCTGAAGTCGAGCAGCACATCAGTCGCGCAGATCATGCGTTCGAACTGTGGCGCAAGGTTCCGGCGCCGCGCCGTGGCGAGCTGGTGCGGCAACTGGGTGACATCCTGCGTGAATACAAGGCCGACCTCGGCGAGCTGGTGTCCTGGGAGGCCGGCAAGATCACCCAGGAAGGCCTGGGTGAAGTTCAGGAAATGATCGACATCTGCGACTTCGCCGTCGGCCTGTCCCGTCAGTTGTACGGTTTGACCATCGCCTCCGAGCGTCCTGGCCACCACATGCGCGAAACCTGGCATCCGCTGGGCGTCGTCGGCGTGATCAGCGCATTCAACTTCCCGGTCGCAGTCTGGGCCTGGAACGCCACGCTGGCGCTGGTCTGCGGCAACCCGGTGATCTGGAAACCGTCGGAAAAGACTCCACTGACCGCATTGGCCTGCCAGGCGCTGTTCGATCGCGTACTGAAGAATTTCAGCGACGCGCCACCGCACCTGAGCCAGGTGATTATTGGCGGTCGCGATGCCGGCGAAGCCCTGGTCGATGATCCGCGTGTCGCGCTGGTCAGCGCCACCGGCAGCACCCGCATGGGCCGCGAAGTGGCGCCGAAAATCGCCGCACGTTTCGCCCGCAGCATTCTGGAACTGGGCGGCAACAACGCAATGATCCTCGGCCCGAGCGCCGACCTGGACATGGCCGTTCGCGCGATCCTGTTCAGCGCTGTCGGCACCGCCGGTCAGCGCTGCACCACCCTGCGTCGATTGATCGCCCATGAGTCGGTGAAAGAAGAAATCGTCACCCGCCTGAAAGCCGCGTACTCGAAAGTGCGTATCGGCCATCCGCTGGAAGGCAATCTGGTCGGCCCGTTGATTGACAAACAAAGCTTCGAAAACATGCAGGACGCGCTGGAGCAGGCCTTGAGTGAAGGCGGCCGGGTGTTTGGCGGTGAGCGTCAGTTGGAAGACAAGTTCCCGAATGCCTACTACGTGTCGCCAGCCATCGTCGAAATGCCGGAGCAGAGCGATGTGGTCTGCCACGAAACCTTCGCCCCGATCCTGTACGTGGTCGGTTACAGCGATTTCCAGGAAGCCCTGCGCCTGAACAACGCTGTGCCACAAGGCCTGTCCTCGTGCATCTTCACCACCGACGTGCGTGAAGCCGAGCAGTTCATGTCGGCGGTGGGCAGCGACTGTGGCATCGCCAACGTCAATATCGGCCCGAGCGGCGCTGAAATCGGTGGTGCATTTGGTGGCGAGAAAGAAACCGGCGGCGGTCGTGAGTCCGGCTCCGATGCATGGCGCGGCTACATGCGCCGCCAGACCAACACCGTGAACTATTCGCTGGAGTTGCCGTTGGCGCAGGGTATTACATTTGACTAAATCTCACGTCGAACGGTGATCCCCCTGTAGGAGCGAGCCGGCTCCGGGCGGCGTTCCGACGATAGCGGTTTGTCAGTCACATCATTGTTGAATGTGCTGGTGCTATCGCGAGCAGGCTCACTCCTACATTTTGAACTGTGTGTTTGTTGGGTTTCTGTTGGAGTCTGGCAATGCCGTTACGCGAAGAGTGTCTGTGGGAAAAACTGACGCCGCAAAGGCCGGACAATTCGGCCCTCAAGGGTGAGGTCACGGTGGATGTCTGCGTCATCGGCGCCGGATTTACCGGATTGTCGGCGGCGGTGCATCTGCTGGAGCAAGGCAAGACCGTTTGTGTGCTGGAGGCCCATCGCGCCGGCCATGGTGGTTCGGGGCGTAACGTCGGGCTGGTCAACGCCGGGATGTGGATTCCGCCGGACGAGATCGAAGCCGGGTTCGGCAAGGAGGTCGGCAGCCAGCTCAACTGCATGCTGGGGGCGGCGCCATCCCTGGTGTTCAGCCTTGTGGACAAGTACAACATCGATTGCCAGTTGCGTCGCGAAGGCACGCTGCACATGGCGCACAACGCCCGTGGCGAAGCCGATTTGCGCAGTCGTGAAGAACAATGGAAACGCCGCGGGGCGCCGGTGGAGTTGTTGACCGGTCAGGCCTGCGAGCAAGCCACTGGTACGAAAAAGATCGCCGCCGCGCTGCTCGATCGCCGCGCCGGCACGCTCAACCCGATGGCCTACACCACGGGGCTGGCCAAAGCGGCCATCGGTCTCGGTGGGCAGTTGTTCGATCATTCCCCGGTCACCCGCCTCGAACGTCAGGGTCAGCGCTGGTCTGTGCAAACCGCCCAGGGCTCGGTCATGGCCGAGAAAGTGGTGATTGCCTCCAATGCCTACACCGAAGGCGACTGGACGGAACTGCGGCGCAATTTCTTCCCCGGTTACTACTATCAGGTGGCCTCGGTGCCGCTGACCGAGGAAGCAGCCCGGCAAATTCTGCCCGGGGGCCAGGGTTCCTGGGACACCCGCCAAGTGCTGAGCAGCATCCGTCGGGATAAAGACGGTCGCCTGCTGCTTGGCAGTCTGGGTAATGGCAATCAGAAACCGGCCTGGTTCCTCAAGGCCTGGGCCGATCGCGTGCAGCAACATTACTTCCCTTACCTGAAACCGGTGGAATGGGAGTGCACCTGGACCGGTTGCATCGCTTTCACCCCCGATCATTTGATGCGCCTGTTCGAGCCGGCGCCCGGTTTGGTGGCAGTCACCGGCTACAACGGCCGGGGCGTGACCACGGGTACGGTGGTCGGCAAGGCCTTCGCCGATTACCTGTGTAACGGAAATCCTCAATCGCTACCGATTCCTTTCGCGCCCATGCAGCCATTGGCCGGGGTGGGGTTGCGCAGCTGTCTGTATGAGGCGGGATTCTCGCTGTATCACGCAGGCCAGTGCCTGCGGATCGTGATCTGAAGGTTGATTTTTGCAGTGGGAAGCGGCGCTTTTTCGATCTGCGGCTAGCCTGTAGTGGTGCGGGTTGTAGCAGTCCCGCACCAGCAGTGTGCACTTCGGTGACGCACGTTGTTACAGGCTGGTTGCACGTCGTTTAAAGCCGCGGTTGCAATGATGGCGCAGGCGGGTTGCGCCTCAAAAAAATAATGGTTCTACCTTCCGCGGTTTAGACGGTTGCACGCCCAATGAAAATGGGCCCGAAACAGTCGAAATAACAAGAAAGCAGCGACTTTTTTCAGAATAAAAAACCGATGGCACGGCCCTTGCTCTGAGCATTCATTGAAGTCGCAGTGCCAATTAAAAAAACCATGGAGCACCACCTCATGTCCCAGACGTTTTACAAGAAAGGCTTTCTGGCCCTCGCAGTGGCAACTGCGCTGGGTGTTTCTGCGTTTGCTCAGGCTGACATCAAGATCGGCGTAGCGGGACCAATGACGGGCGCCAACGCGGCATTTGGCGAACAGTACATGAAGGGTGCACAGGCGGCGGCCGATGCGGTCAACGCAGCGGGCGGCGTGAACGGGGAAAAAATCGTACTGGTCAAGGGCGATGACGCCTGCGAACCGAAGCAGGCTGTGACAGTCGCCAAGGACCTGACCGAAAAGAAAGTCGTTGGTGTGGTAGGTCACTTCTGCTCCTCGTCGACCATCCCTGCCTCCGAGATCTACGACGAAGCCGGCATCATCACGATCACCCCGGGTTCCACCAACCCCAAGGTGACCGAGCGCGGCCTGAGTGCCATGTTCCGCATGTGCGGGCGTGACGACCAGCAAGGTATCGTGGCTGGCGACTATGTCGTCGACGTGCTCAAGGGCAAGAAAGTCGCCGTACTGCACGACAAGGACACCTACGGTCAGGGCCTGGCGGATGCGACCAAGGCTCAGCTGGAAAAACGCGGCGTGAAACCGGTGCTGTACGAGGGTCTGACCCGCGGCGAGAAAGACTTCAGCGCCGTCGTCACCAAGATCCGTGCGGCCGGTGCCGACGTGGTCTACTTCGGCGGCTTGCACCCGGAAGCCGGTCCACTGGTTCGGCAACTGCGTGAACAGGGCCTCAAAGACGTCAAGTTCATGTCCGATGACGGCATCGTGACTGACGAACTGGTGACCACCGCCGGTGGCCCGCAGAACGTTGATGGCGTACTGATGACCTTCGGCGCCGACCCACGTCTGCTGCCAGACAGCAAGACTGTGGTAGATGCTTTCCGCAAGGCCGGCACCGAACCTGAAGGCTACACCCTGTACGCCTACGCTTCGGTCCAGACCCTGGCCGCAGCCTTCAATGGCGCCAAGTCCAACAAGGGCGAAGACGCTGCTGCCTGGCTGAAGAAAAACCCGGTCAAGACCGTCATGGGCGAGAAGACCTGGGACAGCAAGGGCGACSTGAAAATCTCCGACTACGTGGTTTACCAGTGGGACAAGGATGGCAAATACCACCAGCTGGAAAAACAGAAGTAAGGGCTGACTCAATTGGGTGAACCCCACGGGCCCCCTGTGGGAGCGAGCTTGCTCGCGATGACGGACTGGCAGACGACAACTTTGTTGAATGTTCAACGGCTATCGCAGGCAAGCCAGCTCCCACAGGGGCCGTGGTGGCCCGCCTGATCGTGGCTGACATTGCTCCGACGTAAATCTGTATTTTCCTTAGAAGAACCGCACAGCCACATGTGCAGGTTCTCATTGCGTGAGATTGCGTTATGGATGGTATTTTCCTGCAGCAACTGGTCAACGGCCTGACCCTCGGGTCGGTCTATGGCCTGATCGCCATCGGCTACACAATGGTCTATGGCATCATCGGCATGATCAACTTCGCCCACGGCGAGGTTTACATGATTTCCGCTTACCTCGCGGCAATCAGTCTGGCTCTGCTGGCATACTTCGGTATTGAATCCTTCCCTCTGTTGATGCTCGGCACCCTGATCTTCACCATCGTCGTCACGGCGGTGTATGGCTGGGTCATCGAGCGTGTTGCCTACAAACCCCTGCGTAACTCCACCCGACTGGCACCGCTGATCAGCGCCATCGGGATCTCGCTGATCCTGCAAAACTATGCACAGATCGCCCAGGGTGCCCGCCAACAAGGCGTTCCGACACTGTTGACTGGTGCATTGCGAGTAGAAGTCGGGACCGGCTTCGTCCAGCTCACTTACACCAAGATCTTCATTCTGGTCGCAGCGTTTGTCGGGATGGGCCTGCTGACCTATGTCATCAAGTACACCAAGCTCGGCCGCATGTGCCGCGCAACCCAGCAAGACCGCAAGATGGCCTCGATCCTGGGGATCAACACCGACCGCATCATTTCCTACGTGTTCATCATTGGTGCAGCGATGGCGGCCCTGGCCGGCGTGCTGATCACCATGAACTACGGCACGTTCGACTTCTACGCAGGCTTCGTCATCGGCATCAAGGCGTTCACCGCCGCGGTGCTCGGCGGGATTGGCTCGCTGCCCGGTGCCATGCTTGGCGGGATCATCCTCGGCATCTCCGAGTCGCTGTTCTCCGGTCTGGTCAACTCGGACTACAAAGACGTCTTCAGCTTCTCGCTGCTGGTTCTCGTTCTGGTCTTTCGGCCCCAAGGCCTGCTCGGCCGTCCTCTTGTGTCGAAGGTGTAAGCGATGTCTTCAACCACTAAAAAAACCATTGATATCAAAAGAAGTCTGGTTGACGCGATTCTTGCCGGCCTCGTGGCCCTGATTGTGTTCGGCCCGATTGTCGGCATCGTCCTCGACGGCTACGGCTTCAACTTGCAGCCCACTCGCGTGGCGTGGATTGTCGCAATTGTCATGTCCGGTCGTTTTGCCTTGAGYCTGTTCCTGCAAACCCCAAAGGGCCTGAGAATTCTTGAAGGCTTTGAAACGACAGGTTCCGGGGTGCATGTACTGGCGCCTGATTACAAATCCCGGTTGCGCTGGATCATCCCGCTGTTGATTGTCATCGCCGTGGTGTTCCCGTTTTTCTCCAACTCCTACCTGCTGGGTGTGGTCATCCTCGGGCTGATCTACGTATTGCTGGGGCTGGGTTTGAACATTGTGGTCGGCCTGGCCGGCCTGCTCGACCTGGGTTACGTGGCGTTCTACGCCATCGGCGCCTACGGCCTAGCGCTCGGTTATCAGTACCTGGGGCTGGGTTTCTGGACGGTGTTGCCGCTGGCGGCGATCACCGCCGGTCTGGCCGGTTGCATCCTCGGTTTCCCGGTGCTGCGCCTGCACGGCGACTACCTGGCGATCGTGACCCTGGGCTTCGGTGAAATCATTCGGTTGATCCTCAATAACTGGCTGTCCCTGACCGGCGGCCCGAATGGCATGGCAGCGCCGTTGCCAACCTTCTTCGGCATCGAGTTCGGAAAAAGGGCGAAAGAAGGCGGGGTGCCGTTCCATGAGTTCTTCGGTATTGCCTACAACCCTGACGTGAAGTACTACTTCATCTACGCCGTGTTGTTCCTGGTGGTCCTGGCCGTGCTGCACATCAAGCATCGCCTGACCCGCATGCCTGTCGGCCGCGCCTGGGAAGCCCTGCGCGAAGACGAAATTGCCTGCCGCTCCATGGGTCTGAACCACGTACTGGTCAAGCTTTCGGCATTCACCATCGGTGCTTCGACTGCCGGGCTGGCCGGAGTGTTCTTCGCCACTTACCAGGGCTTCGTCAATCCGACGTCGTTCACTTTCTTTGAGTCGGCACTGATCCTTGCCATCGTGGTACTCGGCGGCATGGGCTCGACCATAGGTGTCGTCATCGCGGCATTCGTGCTGACCGTGGCCCCGGAACTGCTGCGTGGCTTCGCCGAATACCGCGTGCTGCTGTTCGGCATCCTGATGGTATTGATGATGATCTGGCGACCCCGCGGCCTGATTCGGATCAGCCGTACCGGTGTGACCCCGCGTAAAGGAGTAGCGCCATGAGCGAAGTCGTACTCAGTGTCGAAAAGCTGATGATGCACTTCGGCGGCATCAAGGCGTTGAACGATGTCAGCCTGAAAGTCCACCGCAATTCGATCTTCGCCCTGATCGGGCCCAACGGCGCCGGCAAAACCACGGTGTTCAACTGCCTGACCGGGTTCTACAAGGCCTCCGGCGGCAAGATCGAACTCAACATTCGTGGGCAACAGACCAACGTCATCAAATTGCTGGGCGAATCGTTCAAGCCGACCGATTTCGTGTCGCCTAAATCGTTCGCCAGTCGGCTGTTCTACAAGGCATTCGGCGGCACCCACCTGGTGAACCGCGCCGGACTGGCGCGTACCTTCCAGAACATTCGCCTGTTCAAGGAAATGTCGGTGCTGGAAAACCTGCTGGTGGCCCAGCACATGTGGGTCAACCGCAGCATGCTGGCCGGCATCCTCAATACCAAGGGCTACCGCAAGGCCGAAAGCGATGCGCTGGACCACGCGTTCTACTGGCTGGAGGTGGTGGATCTGGTGGATTGCGCMAACCGCCTGGCCGGTGAACTGTCCTACGGCCAGCAACGCCGCCTGGAAATCGCCCGTGCCATGTGCACCCGTCCGCAGATCATCTGCCTCGACGAGCCGGCCGCCGGCCTCAACCCCCAGGAAACCGAAGCGCTGAGCGCGATGATCCGGCTGCTGCGCGACGAGCACGATCTGACCGTGGTGCTGATCGAACACGACATGGGCATGGTAATGAGCATTTCCGATCACATCGTGGTGCTGGACCACGGCATCGTCATCGCCGAGGGCGGCCCCGATGCGATTCGTAACGACCCGAAAGTGATTGCGGCCTACCTGGGCGCCGATGAAGAGGAAGTGGTGCTATGAGCAAACCCATCCTCGAACTCAAGGAGCTGGATGTGTTTTACGGGCCGATCCAGGCTCTGAAGAAAGTCTCGCTGCACATCAAGGAAGGGGAAACCGTCAGCCTGATCGGCTCCAACGGTGCCGGCAAGTCGACCCTGCTGATGTCGATCTTCGGCCAGCCGCGGGCGGCGGACGGGCAGATCCTCTATCAGGGCGTGGACATCACCCACAAGTCGTCCCACTACATCGCCTCCAACGGCATCGCGCAATCGCCGGAAGGGCGGCGGGTGTTTCCCGACATGACCGTCGAGGAGAACCTGCTGATGGGCACCATCCCTATCGGTGACAAGTACGCCAAGGAGGACATGCAACGCATGTTCGAGCTGTTCCCGCGGCTCGAAGAGCGGCGTACCCAGCGGGCGATGACCATGTCTGGCGGCGAGCAGCAAATGCTCGCCATCGCCCGGGCCCTGATGAGCCGGCCCAAGTTGTTGCTGCTGGATGAGCCGAGCCTGGGCCTGGCGCCGATTGTGGTGAAACAGATCTTCGCGACACTGCGGGAACTGGCCAAGACCGGCATGACCATCTTTCTGGTGGAGCAGAACGCCAACCACGCCCTGCGGTTGTCGGACCGGGCGTACGTGATGGTCAACGGCGAAATCCGCATGACGGGTACCGGCAAGGAGTTGCTGGTCAACGAGGACGTGCGTAACGCCTATCTCGGCGGGCACTGAGTTTTAGTGGTTATGCACAAGCCCCGGCGCGCAATCGCCGGGGCTTTTTTATATCTCCAATACCCCACTAATCCCTGTGGGAGCGAGCTTGCTCGCGATAGCGGTGAGTCAGTCGCCACGATGCAAGCTGTGCCCCGGTCATCGCGAGCAAGCTCGCTCCCACAGGGTTTTTGGCATGCCTCCGGGAAATTGTGGAAAACAATATTCCCAAGCTCGCAAAGCGCGACATAAAGCCGCTGCAAATAGTTGTTTTGTCACAGTTTTGACTTGTCCCCGTTTGCTGTGGAACCGGCTGTGAATAACGTGGGAGTAGCTGGCTGTGGGCCTTTTAAACCGTGGCTTGCAGAGGTGTGGTTGTTTTTTGATCATGAGTTTTTGCGCAGCTTGAAGACCGCTTTGTCAACCTTTTTGTTCGTGATGAAAGTGCACGGAATCACCGTGGACAAGCCTGTGGATAAGTCTGTGACTAAACTCTGGAAAGACCCGCCTGAAGGCCGTGGTTACTGGCTTGGCGCCATCGCGGGTTTGACCCGTCAGTCATGAAAATGGCCAATGGCTACACAGCAGGCGGTTGAGGGTCAAGCAAAAAAGTTTTAAAACCCCGCGCAAAGCCTTGTGGATAGAGGCTTGCAGCTTTTCCACTTGCCCCCAAAGACTGTGGACCGGCCTGTGGATAACGTGCGCGCACATGGCTGCAGGCCACGCTGGTCGAGGGTTTGCCGGTATTGAGTGTTTTTTGAACAGCTTGAACGGTGGTTGCCGCTGTGAAAAAGGCCGGGCATGCTGCCTGCTGATTTTCTATTCCAATGGCTGGCGATCAGCCGAAGCAAGGAGAACACGATGTCCAACACCCTGTTTATTACCGGCGCGACTTCCGGTTTTGGTGAAGCCTGTGCCCGTCGTTTTGCCGAGGCCGGCTGGAAACTGGTGCTGACTGGCCGTCGTGAAGAGCGCCTCAATGCGCTGTGCGCCGAACTGTCGAAACAGACCGAAGTCCATGGCCTGGTGCTCGATGTGCGTGATCGCAAGGCCATGGAGGAGGCGATTGCCAATCTGCCGCCATCCTTCGCCAAACTGCGCGGGTTGATCAACAACGCCGGCCTGGCCCTGGGCGTCGATCCGGCGCCCAAGTGCGACCTGGACGATTGGGACACCATGGTCGATACCAACGTCAAAGGCCTGATGTATAGCACCCGTCTGCTGTTGCCACGCCTGATCGCCCACGGTCGTGGTGCCGGCATCGTCAACCTGGGGTCCATCGCCGGCAACTATCCGTACCCGGGCAGCCACGTGTATGGCGCGACCAAGGCGTTCGTCAAACAGTTCTCCCTGAACCTGCGCTGCGACCTGCAAGGCACGGGCGTACGGGTCAGCAACATCGAGCCGGGCCTGTGCGAGAGTGAGTTCTCGCTGGTGCGTTTTGCCAAGGCACGGGCGTACGGGTCAGCAACATCGAGCCGGGCCTGTGCGAGAGTGAGTTCTCGCTGGTGCGTTTTGC
>NZ_JBGCUL010001065.1:0-1470 GCF_054177685.1 Pseudomonas sp. P5_A2_2 | reverse complement strand
CTGGCGAGCATGGACCTGGAACTCAATCGTCTTTATCTGCTGGCGCTCACCGACGATCACTCAGTGCCGCGCCCGAATAAAGTCGAGATTGATCAGCGGTTCTGGCTTGAGTCCCGTAACCAGTGTGGCGGCGGGACTCAAGCCAAGGCGTGCGTCGTGCGAAGTTATGCCGAGCGTGCGTTCCAACTGCGCCAGGGCTCGGCCATTGCGAGAACCAAGGACCCAAGCCGACGCACCGAAGGCCCCGTTGCCTTCCATTGCGCAGGGTTCAGCCCGCTGATTGCCGCCACGTTCTTTACCGTCGAACCGGGCGTTGTGCTCCTGAAATGGGCGAACACCTCCATCACCCTGAACCAGGTGCCGAACGATTACGGAACCCAGTACACGGGCAAGGATTACAAAGGCAACTACAGCTTCTGGCAAATCGGCGATGACGTGTTTTTGCAGATACCCGGCTCAGGAAAGATGAATTGCGCAGCCGAGCCGGTCGGCTGAGGACGATGGCATCGGGACGTCCTGTCCCGATGGCCRCTCACCGCTTCAACTGCCGGTGCGAATCTTGTTCCACACTCGCGTACGCACCCGATCGATATTCAGAGGCATGGCCTCCAGCGCAAACAGCTTGCCCATCATTTCAGGACTTGGATAAACCTTGGTGTCGTTCTTGATCGCCGGGTCGATCAGGCTGTCGGCCGTCTCGTTGCCATTGGCGTAATGCACATAGTTGCTGACGCTGGCCATGACGTCCGGACGCAGCAGGTAATCCATGAAGGCGTAACCGGCCTTTTCGTCCGGAGCGTCGGCCGGCATGGCGACCATATCGAACCAGATCGCGGCGCCTTCCTTGGGAATCGAATAGCCGATCTCGATGCCGTTGTTGGCTTCCCTGGCRCGGYTTTCCGCTTGCAGGATGTCGCCGGAGAAWCCGACCGCGACGCAGATGTCGCCGTTGGCCAGGTCACTGGTGTACTTGGACGAATGGAAATAGCTCACATACGGCCGCACTTTCAACAGCAGGGCTTCGGCCTTTTTGTAGTCTTGCGGGTTCTTGCTGTGAGGCGGCAACCCGAGGTAGTTCAATGCGGCCGGCAGCAGTTCGGGGCCGTTGTCGAGGATGGCCACGCCGCACTTCTGTAGTTTCTGCATGTTCTCGGGCTTGAAGATCAGGTCCCAGGAATCCACCGGGGCGTTGTCGCCCAGTACCGCTTTGACCTTGGCAATGTTGTAGCCGATGCCGGTGCTGCCCCACAGGTACGGGAAGCCATGCTCGTTGCCCGGGTCGTTGGTCTGCAATGCCTTGAGCAATACCGGGTTGAGGTTTTTCCAGTTCGGCAACTGACTCTTGTCGAGTTTCTTCAGCGCTCCGCCTTCGATCTGCCGGGCCATGAAGTGGTTCGACGGAAACACCACGTCGTAGCCGGATTTGCCGGTCATCAGCTTGCCATCGAGGGTTTCGTTGCTGTCGTAGAC
>NZ_JBGCUL010001064.1:0-1470 GCF_054177685.1 Pseudomonas sp. P5_A2_2 | reverse complement strand
GGATGAAGACGAGATCACAGCCTGTGCTGCAGCTGTACTTCACGTTGGGGATGAACGGAGTATGGCGGGTGGTTACCGCATAGTCATCGTTCCATTGCACGGCCGAGGCCATGTATAGATACGGTGCGGGAAACCCCGAGTGGACTAAAAAGTATGAATCATTGGCAGGACCCGAAAAGTCGGGTTTTACCATGCCGTTGCATCCTGCAGTTACAGCTCCAATTAAAAAGTAGGCCATGATCTTGATCATGATATATCACCGACTTAATTGGGAGAATGTGACTGTTTTTTGTTGTCAGTATTTTGGCTTTTATCGGATTGCAGTACTCCTCGCCGCTTGATCTAGTTGGACGTTTTCTTACTTATGGCTGAGTTTGCAATGACGCGTATGAATAAATCGTGCTAATGCCAATTGCTTTTCGATCAACTTCAAAAGTTCAAATATTTGGCGCCTGAAAATTGTTAAAGACGAGAAAAGAAACCAGGGGTTGCTATCGACTCCTTCGTTGATGGCACCAACGATCATGAAAAGTGGCGCCTACCTGAATCAATCACTATGCCCGCCACCCACAAGAGCGACAAGTACAAGCGGTCGCAAGCGCAAGAACATTTAAATCGGGCGCCTATACAACAGGCAATTCGCCAATAGCAAACCCGGACCGCTTCAATATCGACGGAACGGGTTTTAGTGGTAGTACGAAGTCAACAAACCTTTCTAAAGAGCCGTCGTCCATAGTCGGCAAACCAGACACTGCCGGAGTTAAAGGCATGGTTATCCTTCACTGTTTTATTTATACGTCCAGTCGACAGGATATTAAGTCGTCACTGACAGGGTTAACGGTAAAAACATTGGAGCCTGGCTTCATTCGCTGTTATGTAGTGGACACTACGAACATCACTATTGAATATCGGGTGGTAACACCGGATATAGGGGGGGGGATCATGAATATCACCGTACAAACGACGGCGCAGTAACGCGAGGCAAGAGGCTTAAGCCTCTTGCTTTAAGCAGACCAGGAAAAATCTCATGAAATTTCAAACAACAAAAAAGGGCCCACCTTTCGGTGAGCCCTTCCAGACCGCCCAGCAGAGCGGATTTTGTTTGGTGGGCAGTCGCTCAGAGTGGAAGCGTTGGTCGCCGATTTCCCATTTATCTGGCCGTCGAAATGCCACTTGCGGCTGTCATAACTCCAGAGTAGCTTTGCACGCTGATCAGTTCTCAATGGGATGGTCTTAGGATGGAAATCATCATAACCACGCTGCTGATTGGCTTTTCTTTGGGGGCAGTCTGGATTTTTGCGTTATTCGTTGGACTATGTGTCCAAGTCAAGCAGTGGTGTCATGATTGGATCAACGACACCCCTTCGTCGGTCGAACCGAACATAGTTCTTGAAAAAGTGCAGGTGTTCGTTGGTGCGAGCAGTTTTGACCGATTCACCTGCGTCATGGTCATCCTGAATGCCTTGGTGC
>NZ_JBGCUL010001063.1:0-1473 GCF_054177685.1 Pseudomonas sp. P5_A2_2 | reverse complement strand
GCGTGTTGACTACTCCGGCCGTTCGGTAATTACCGTAGGTCCGACCCTGCGTCTGCACCAGTGCGGTCTGCCGAAGAAGATGGCTCTCGAGCTGTTCAAACCGTTCATTTTCGGCAAGCTTGAAATGCGTGGTCTCGCTACCACCATCAAGGCTGCCAAGAAGATGGTCGAGCGCGAGCTGCCAGAGGTTTGGGACGTTCTCGCTGAAGTGATTCGCGAACACCCGGTTCTTCTCAACCGTGCACCGACCCTTCACCGTCTGGGTATCCAGGCGTTTGAACCGGTACTGATCGAAGGTAAGGCTATCCAGCTGCACCCTCTGGTCTGCGCCGCGTACAACGCCGACTTCGACGGCGACCAAATGGCCGTGCACGTACCGCTGACGCTGGAAGCCCAGCTCGAAGCGCGTGCGTTGATGATGTCGACCAACAACATTCTGTCGCCAGCCAACGGTGAGCCAATCATCGTTCCGTCGCAGGACGTTGTATTGGGTCTGTACTACATGACTCGTGAAGCGATCAACGCCAAGGGCGAAGGTCGTGTGTTCGCGGATCTGCAAGAAGTTGACCGTGTGTTCCGTGCCGGCGAAGCCGCACTGCACGCCAAGGTCAAGGTGCGGATCAACGAAACCGTCAACGACCGTGATGGCGGCAGCGTGAGCAACACCCGTATCGTCGACACCACTGTCGGCCGTGCGCTGTTGTTCCAGGTTGTGCCAAAAGGTCTGTCCTACGACGTCGTCAACCTGCCGATGAAGAAAAAGGCGATCTCCAAGCTGATCAACCAGTGCTATCGCGTGGTTGGTCTGAAAGAGACCGTGATCTTCGCTGACCAGTTGATGTACACCGGTTTTGCTTATTCGACCATTTCCGGCGTTTCCATCGGTGTTAACGACTTCGTTATCCCGGATGAAAAAGCCCGCATCATCAATGCTGCTACTGATGAAGTGAAAGAGATCGAAAGCCAGTACGCCTCCGGCCTGGTAACCCAGGGCGAGAAGTACAACAAAGTGATCGACCTTTGGTCCAAGGCGAACGACGAAGTTTCCAAGGCGATGATGGCCAACCTCTCGAAAGAGAAAGTCATCGACCGTCATGGCGTCGAAGTCGACCAGGAATCCTTCAACTCGATGTACATGATGGCCGACTCGGGTGCGCGGGGTTCCGCAGCACAGATTCGTCAGCTGGCCGGTATGCGTGGCCTGATGGCCAAGCCGGACGGTTCCATCATTGAAACGCCGATTACCGCGAACTTCCGTGAAGGTTTGAGCGTACTTCAGTACTTCATCTCCACTCACGGTGCTCGTAAGGGTCTTGCGGATACCGCGTTGAAAACGGCTAACTCCGGTTACCTGACTCGTCGTCTGGTAGACGTTGCACAAGATCTGGTTGTAACCGAGATCGATTGCGGCACCGAGCACGGTCTGCTGATGACTCCGCACATTGAAGGCGGTGACGTTGTAGAGCCGTTGGG
>NZ_JBGCUL010001062.1:0-1473 GCF_054177685.1 Pseudomonas sp. P5_A2_2 | reverse complement strand
GACTGGCGATCCTCACGTCCTGATCACCGCGCAGCGCGGCGAGGGTGCGGTTGACGCTGCTTAGGCGGTTCTGCGCGGTCGCGATGCAGAGTCCACCTTGCTGGATCTGCTGGCGCAGGTACGCGGCGTAGTCGTGCAGCGTCTGTCGGCCGATCTGGCGCGCATCGTTGTAACCAGGACCGTCCTCTGACCGACACCAACGCACGAATGCTTGCCAGCGATCGCTATGCGCTTTGACCGTGGCGAAGTGGCCACCGGCAAACAGATCCTTGAGCGCTTGTGGGCCGGCGTAGCTCAGCTGGCGGCCATAGCCAAAGTTGCGACCCTCACGCCGGCCGACCAAGGCCATCGTCATCACCCTTTTCGTTTGTTTGCAGAAAGAGCAGTAGGGCTTTCCAGTGAGGGCTGAGCCTGTCCACCTGCTGCCAGTGTGTCGGGCGGACCAGGAGGGCGTTCTCCTGGTGTTGCAGCAGTGCCCCTTCCTCGCGCAGCTGCTCAATCAGCAGGGCGATGTGGGTAGGCTCCAGGGGTGGTGTGGCGACAGCGGCGACAGTGGCGACAACCCGCGTCGTTTCTGGCCTGGCACGTGGCGACAGGGTGGCGACAGAGGCGGCGACACGCCGCGATTCTGGTTGCGATTGATGTTGCGCCTGGTAGTGGCGCACCGCGTCATTGAGGCGAAACATGGCGGACCTCGAAGGTTTTTCCGTCGTGGCTGCTCAGCCAGCGATGCGTGATCAGTACGACCAATAAAGAGGCGGTATGGTCAGCGCTCTTGCGGGCAAAGCGAGGGCCGTTGCGATTGACGTCGCGGACGGTGAAGTGAGTCCAGCCTTTCTGCACCAGCCAGCGCAACAGCCGATCCGCCTCTTCGCGTCGGCTATTTACCGGCTCCTGTTCGGTCAAGCGCTGGATCTCGGCCAGGTAGTAATCCATCAACGTGGAGGCGCGCTGGATGTGTGCTTCCTCCAACTGACTGGCCTCTTCAACCATGGCCAGCACGCCCGCGATGCGCAGCACATTCGCCGCGGCCTTGCCCGCGACAGGCTGGACGCCGGCCAGCTCGCCGAACTCGCCAGACTGGCACTCGATGGTGTCGTGAATATCGATCCAGGCACGACGGGCACGGGGAGTCAGTTCCAGCGTGACGGGATTGAGTGATCCATCCTTGTGAAGCGACCAGGGCTTTTGCAGCAGGGCGGTGATCCGTTGTTGGTAGCGCTGGATTTTGGCATCTCTGGTCAGGTCGATTGCCTTGTAGAGTCGCTGGCCGGCCAGGCGCTCGGGCCAACTGATCAGGCAGCGGCCGAGGATGCCTTGACCATTGATCACCGGGTCTTTAAACAGCTGGTTGGCCAGGTAGGGCTGCAGCATCAGATGCAGGCTGAGGCGACGGTCATAGGCACGCAGGCTTTCTCCAGCCATGGAGCGCGCCCGGTCGATCGGGCTGCCATCCCACAGTGTCGACAAGGT
>NZ_JBGCUL010001061.1:0-1473 GCF_054177685.1 Pseudomonas sp. P5_A2_2 | reverse complement strand
CCATCGCGAGCAGGCTCGCTCCTACAGGGGGGGCGATGTTCAATTGAGGTTTCAGAGATAGTCATGGATCTGTTTCGCAGCGCCCCCATCGCCCAGCCCTTGGCCGCCCGCCTGCGTGCGGCCAATCTGGACGAGTACGTCGGTCAGGAACACGTGCTCGCTCGCGGCAAGCCCTTGCGCGAGGCGCTGGAGCAGGGTGTCCTGCATTCGATGATTTTCTGGGGTCCGCCCGGCGTGGGCAAAACCACCCTGGCGCGATTGCTCGCGGAAGTCTCGGATGCGCACTTCGAAACGGTCTCGGCGGTATTGGCCGGGGTCAAGGAGATCCGCCAGTCGGTGGAAATCGCCAAGCAGCAGGCCGCGCAGTACGGCCGCCGCACCATTCTGTTCGTCGACGAAGTGCATCGCTTCAACAAGTCCCAGCAGGATGCGTTCCTGCCGTACGTTGAAGACGGCACACTGATTTTCATCGGCGCGACCACGGAAAACCCTTCGTTTGAACTCAATAACGCCTTGCTCTCCCGGGCGCGTGTCTATGTGCTCAAGAGCCTCGACGAAGCGGCCCTGCGCAAACTGGTGCAGCGCGCGCTGACCGAAGAACGTGGCCTGGGCAAGCGCAACCTGACCCTCAGCGACGAAGGCTTCCAGATGCTGTTGTCGGCCGCCGATGGCGATGGCCGGCGCCTGCTCAACCTGCTGGAAAACGCCTCGGACCTCGCCGAAGACAACAGCGAAATCGGCACCGAGCTCCTGCAAAGCCTGCTCGGCGATACCCGCAGGCGGTTCGATAAGGGCGGCGAAGCGTTCTACGACCAGATTTCCGCGCTGCATAAATCGGTGCGCGGTTCCAACCCCGACGGAGCCTTGTATTGGTTCGCGCGGATGATCGACGGCGGTTGCGACCCCTTGTACCTTGCCCGGCGAGTGGTGCGTATGGCCAGCGAAGACATCGGCAATGCCGACCCACGCGCCCTGAGCCTGTGCCTGGCGGCCTGGGAAGTGCAGGAGCGCCTCGGCAGCCCCGAAGGCGAACTGGCGGTGGCCCAGGCCATCACCTATCTGGCCTGTGCGCCGAAAAGCAACGCGGTCTATATGGGCTTCAAGACCGCACTGCGCGCCGCCGCCGAGCACGGCTCGCTGGAAGTGCCGCTGCACCTGCGCAACGCACCGACCAAGCTGATGAAGCAATTGGGCTACGGCGATGAATACCGCTATGCCCACGATGAGCCGGACGCCTACGCCGCCGGAGAAGACTATTTCCCGGAAGAACTCGACCCGATCCCGTTCTATCAGCCCGTGCCCCGTGGCCTGGAATTGAAGATCGGCGAAAAGCTCAATCACCTGGCGAAACTCGACCGTTCAAGCCCCCGGCAGCGGAGAAAATAGTGCTTCCAGCGATCGTTGCGGTTTCCGTCGGCGGGATGGCCGGTACGCTGTTGCGCCGTCGGCGGGATGGCCGGTACGCTGTTGCGC
>NZ_JBGCUL010001060.1:0-1476 GCF_054177685.1 Pseudomonas sp. P5_A2_2 | reverse complement strand
GTCAACAGCCTGGCGGATTTGAGCAACGATAAATGGGGCGGTTTCTTCAAGGACTCGAACTACGTCGCTTATGCCTCACCGACCCAAAGCACCACCGATAAAGTGCTGAATATCGGCTATGAAAACGACCCGGTGTTCCGTGCGCTCGACGGCTCATCGTTCAACCTGGCATCGGTCGGCGTGCACGATGCCCATCAAGACTCGGCGACCAACAACATCGTCAGCTTCAACGACCACTACGCGTCGACGGCGTGGAACCTGCTGCCATTTTCCATCCTCAACATCCCGACTTGGATTTCGCACCTGCCCACCGCTTACGGCGACGGCATGACCCGGGTGCTGGAGTCGAAGTTCTACGACCTCACCAGCAAAGACTCGACGATCATCGTTGCCAATCTTTCGGACCCGGCACGCGCCAACACCTGGGTCCAGGACCTGAACCGCAATGCTGAAACCCACAAGGGCAGTACCTTCATCATTGGCAGTGACGGCAGCGACCTGATTCAGGGCGGCAAGGGCAATGATTATCTGGACGGCGGTGACGGCAACGACACCTTTCGAGACAGCGGCGGCTACAACATCCTGCAGGGCGGCAAGGGCAATAACGTGTTCGATTTGCAGCAGTCGGTGAAGAATTTCGATTTTGCCAATGACGGCGCCGGCAACCTGTACATCCGCGACGCCAATGGCGGCATCAGCATCACCCGCGACATCGGTAGCATCGTGACCGAAGAGCCGGGTTTCCTGTGGGGACTGTTCAAGGATGACGTGAGCCACAGCGTGACCGTCAATGGCCTCGCGATCGGCAATCAACTGACTCAGTACGCCTCAACGGTGAAGGGCGGTGCAGGGGCCGATACGCTAAAGGCACAGGCTGTTGGTGATTGGTTGTTTGGCCTGGACGGCAACGATCATCTGATCGGTGGCAAGGGCAACGACGTGTTTGTCGGCGGGGCAGGCAACGACCTGCTGGAGTCAGGGGGCGGGATCGATACGTTCCTGTTCAGCGGCGCGTTCGGCCAGGACCGGGTGGTTGGGTATCAGGCGAACGACAAACTGGTGTTTCTCGGGGTTCAGGGCGTGACGCCGAACGACGACTTCCGGACCCATGCCACGGTGGTGGGGCAGGATACCGTGCTGACGTTTGGCAATGATTCGGTGACGCTGGTTGGCGTGGGGCTGGACAGTCTGTCCAGCGGCGGGATCGTTATCGCCTGAGTGTGATGCGGCTTCTGCAGGGCCTCATCGCGAGCAAGCCCACTCCCACAGGATATGCGCCAACCTTGTGGGAGCAACTGTCTTCACCATGCCACTCGTCACCGCCATTCGGTGCCGTCCCGCAACATGGCATTCAGTCTAATCAATAGGACCCGCATGCAGGCAAGAGCGCGACTTTCGCGCTCTTGCCTCGCTCCCGAAGCGCGTCATAACGTGCCTTGAAGTCAGGCTGATCAAGAATTTCGTCCATAACATGAG
>NZ_JBGCUL010001059.1:0-1477 GCF_054177685.1 Pseudomonas sp. P5_A2_2 | reverse complement strand
GGGCAATACTGACCGCCGTCTCTAGCTCCTGCAACGCCGAATCGATCTGCTGCTTCGGCTTGCCCGGGAAGTAATCGATGCTTACCAGTTGATCGTAGGCTTTGCGCAGCTTACGAATTTGTTTGGTCGTCGCCAGCGCATTTTCAGCATTCAGCTGTCCACGGCATTCTTCGATCTGTGCACGAAGCTTGCCGTAATCATCGCTACGGTCAAACCACTCGACAAAGCGCTCGCCATCAGGATCGACGACGGGCAGGACGAATGCGGTGCCGTTGATGGCAAGGATGTCACGCTCGACAGACGCCAGCACTTCACGACAGAAACCGGTGTCAGGCAACAGGTAGGCGCCATCGCGCAAGACCGCAGCACCTGAAGCTTTCAAGGCACGCCAAGCGCGCATGCGTTCGGTGGCATTCGCGGTGGGTAGGCCTAGAATCAAAGTCAGCCATTTTTTCATGTAGATATCGCAATTTATTTTGTAATTGGAATTACACTATCTCTGTTTTACATGTTTGGAAAGCTGTCCTTGAGAGCAGAGGATTTTGGCAAGCATGGATGGCGATGCCGGGATAGGCGCAAACAGCGCCTGTACGCGCGCGATGGTGGCAGTGTCAAAAGGCAAATCAATGCGCTTTGGGCATTGGAGTGACAGGCGGCAATCGGCCAGGCCGCCGTGGTGAATCACGATGGCAAATTAGTGGCTATGCTTGGTCTGCTGTCGAAACCGATCAGGCAGTCCGGCAGGCTGCGCGGAAATGACCCGCAACGTGCCCTATGTCACCCGACTATTCTGCGTGAAGCATCCAGTTCAGGGGCGCAAATCCGCAACGACACTCGGGAAGACATGGAGCAAACCCTGCACCTGCAGGCGCAGGGTTTGGACTGGATCTGTCGGGATCACTCAGGATCGAATCGACTGTCGCTACGGTGCGGCTGGGCACTGCGAAAACGGGGATATGCTCACCCCAGACATGCAGGCCTTGGTCTGCACGCTCGCCAGAGGCGCAAAACGAGGCTGAGGAAATTGAAAGGAACAGAACATCTGGCAAAAGTGATTGCCGACGTTCAGTTCTACAATGGAGAGCGAGGAGAATCGTTACCTGAAACGATGATGTCAAATGCAACAAATGAAAATGATTTCGTTTTACCGCCGAAATGTTAAGAGACTGCTTCCGAGAGTAAAAAATTTCACCATGAAATTAGCATCGCCAAATGCATTGCTTAGTGTCGAATAGTTGGTTGGCGTGACACGTAAGACGTATAGCTTCGGTAGCTATTGCTTGTCTCGGGAGCTTCGCTCACGAAAACCAGCGTGAATCCAGGACAGAGAAAAAATTTGGCTAATGCTACGTGCGGTTTGTTCTCAGGTTCAGGTGTTGGCACAAAAGGTTAATTGGTTTCCGAATACCGCTTCTATTGGTCAATTTAGAAGGATTATGTTTGGAGATTGTGAAATGGATTTTTTCAGGAATAAAAG
>NZ_JBGCUL010001058.1:0-1479 GCF_054177685.1 Pseudomonas sp. P5_A2_2 | reverse complement strand
GGTCTGGGACATGAATTTCGACAGCGACACCAATGTCATCGAGGTGGCGATCCGTCGCCTGCGCCTGAAGATCGACGATGAATTCCCCAACAAACTGATCCACACCGTGCGCGGCATGGGTTACGTCCTCGAAGAGCGCCCCGCCTGATGCGCCGGCTGTCCTTGAGCAGCCGCCTGGCGCTGTTGTTTGCCGCCTGCACCGCCGTGGTGTCGTTGTTCGCCGGGGTACTGTTCAGCCGCGCCAGCGAGGCGCACTTCGTCGAGCTCGACCAGCAACTGCTGGACGGCAAGCTGATTGGCTTGCGTCGGGCCTTGCACGACTTCCAGTCGAGTGACAGCGAAGTGAAACTGGCCGAGGCAATGAGTCGGCAGGCTGGCCTGCCCCTGCGAATCACCGGCAGCGACGGCCAGCGCTGGTATGACAGCTCGACCAACATTCCACAGGCATTGCCGCGCCAGCCCGGATTGTCGACGGTGAGCCATGAAGGCATGGATTACCGCGTGCTGAATGCGCCGCTTTTCGCGGACAAACCCGAGTCACCGCAACTGACCCTGCTGCTGGACATCACCCACCACCAGCATTTTCTGCAACGCATGCAGCGCTTGATCTGGCTGACCGTCGGCCTGTCAGCCCTGGCCACCGCACTGCTTGGCGCCTGGGCGGCACGCAGCGGCTTGCGCCCGCTGCGGCGGATCAGTGCGGTCGCCAGCGGTGTTTCCGCGCAATCGCTGAACGCGCGGTTGCCTGAAGAAAACATGCCGCCGGAACTGGCGGAAATGGCCCACAACTTCAACGCCATGCTCGGACGCCTCGACGACTCGTTTCAGCGCCTGTCGGCCTTCTCCGCCGACATCGCCCATGAACTGCGCACGCCACTGTCGAACCTGCTGACCCACACCCAGGTCACCCTCACCCGCCCTCGCCCCCTCGAGGACTACCGCGAGGCCCTGCACAGCAACCTCGAAGAACTGCAATGGATGGCGCAACTGGTCAATGACATGCTCTATCTGGCCAAGGCTGACCATGGATTGTTGATTCCCAAGCACGAACCATTGGAGCTGGGACAGGAAACGGATCTGCTGCTGGAGTTTTTTGCGCCATTGGCGGAAGACGCGCGGGTGACGCTCGCACGGGAAGGTAATGGGTGCCTGGAAGGCGACCGCAGCATGTTGAGGCGAGCATTGTCCAACTTGCTGGATAACGCACTGCGCTTCACGCCGGTCGATGGCGAGGTTCGGGTGCGAATCGTCGATCAGCCAAAAGAACTGCGCCTGAGCGTTGAAAACACGGGCCAACAGATTCCCGAAGATCTATTGCCGCGTCTTTTTGACCGGTTTTACCGGGCCGATCCTGCGCGTCGTGAAGGCAGTAGCGAACACGCGGGACTGGGACTGGCGATCACCCAGTCGATCATCCGTGCCCATGGCGGGCAAATTCGTTGTGAATCGGAGAATGGGTGGACGCGGTTTGTGATCGAG
>NZ_JBGCUL010001057.1:0-1479 GCF_054177685.1 Pseudomonas sp. P5_A2_2 | reverse complement strand
GGCTAAACGCGGCGCCTTCGACTCCATCGCGAGCAGGCTCGCTCCTACATGATTGAACAGCATTAGGTTGTCGGGTTTGATATCAGTCCTTCGGCCTGGAAATGCCATTCTTTAATCTCAATATGCCATCACTGTGGCGAAATCCTCGAAACTCACTGAAACCCCGTACGCAAATCCCCTTCCCGAGCCAGGAACCGCCCTTCCCTGCGCCCGTTGGCCTGACCATCGCGGTAACTCAACGCACCGTTGACCCATACGCCCTCGATGCCTTGCGCCGCCCGCTGCGGATCGTTGAAATCGGCGACATCACGGATGGTCGCCGGATCGAACAACACCAGGTCGGCCCAATAACCTTCGCGGATTTCACCGCGTTCCTTCAAACCGAAACGCGCCGCCGACAACCCGGTCATTTTGTGCACGGCGGTGTGCAACGGGAACAATCCGACGTCGCGACTGAAATGTCCGAGCACCCGGGGGAATGCGCCCCACAAGCGTGGGTGCGGAAACGGGTCTTCCGGCAAGCCGTCGGAGCCGACCATCGACAGCGGATGCGCGAGGATTCTGCGCACATCCGCTTCATCCATTCCGTAGTACACCGCACCGGCCGGTTGCAGTTGGCGAGCGGCATCCAGCAACGGCACATTCCATTCGGCGGCGATGTCCATCAGGTCGCGGCCGCCCATTTCCGGGTGCGGGGTCGACCAGGTGATGGTGATGCGGTGGGCATCGGTCACCTGCTTGAGGTCCAGGGTCGATGAGCTCGCCGCATATGGATAGCAATCGCARCCCACCGGGTGGGTTTTCGCGGCCTGTTCGAGTGACGCCAACAGTTGCGGACTACGCCCCCAGTTGCCGGCACCGGCACATTTGAGGTGGGAAATGATCACCGGGCTTTGTGCATGGCGACCGATCTGGAAGGCCTCGTCCATGGCCTCCAGCACCGGTTCGAATTCGCTGCGCAAATGGGTGGTGTAGACCGCCCCGAACGCCGTCAATTCTTCGGTCAGTTGCATCACTTCATCGGTGGATGCCGAGAACGCGCTGGCATAGGCGAGTCCGGTGGACAGGCCCAACGCGCCGGCCTCAAGGCTTTCGCGYAGTTGCTCGCGCATCGCTGCGATTTCATCGGCCGTGGCGGTGCGGAGCAGGTCGTCGAGATGATTGCTGCGCAATGCCGTATGGCCGACCAGCGCCGCGACGTTCAGCGTGGTGTTCGCCGCTTCGACCGCCGCACGGTAGTCGCTGAACGTCGGATAGACAAACGCAGCGGCCGTGCCGAGCAGGTTCATCGGGTCCGGCGGATCGCCGCGCACACTCACCGGCGAAGCACTGATCCCGCAGTTGCCGACGATCACCGTGGTCACGCCCTGGCTGAGCTTGGGCAGCATCTGCGGTTGGCGAATCACCACGGTGTCGTCATGGGTGTGCACGTCGATGAAACCTGGCGCCAGCACATGGCCCTGCGCGTCGATTTCATCG
>NZ_JBGCUL010001056.1:0-1481 GCF_054177685.1 Pseudomonas sp. P5_A2_2 | reverse complement strand
GGGCGGACCGATCCAGGTCAGCGCCAGGCGCCAGCTTTCGTCGGCATCACCGGCAATGTCGGTACGTTGGGTCAGCGCGRCCAGGGCGCGGATGCCCTCGGCACGGCTGTCTTCATGGCGTACCAGATGCTTGGCGTAAAACAGCGCGACGATCGAGTCGTTGGGCATCTCACGTTGCAGGCGCTGAAGTCCGCTGCGTGCCTCAGCCCAGTCAGCCTGATTGAAGGCAAGGTTGTTGTAATACTCACGGCCGATCGTACCTTGAGGTGGACGGCCATCGAACAGCGAGCGAAACACCACGCWCGCCTTGTCACGCTCACCGGCATCGACGAGGCGCCGAGCCTCTTCCAGGCGCTGCTGGTTCTGCGGTTGTGCCAGGGCGATGTCCTGTGCCAATTGCAGTGCCTGCCGTGGCAAAGGCTGGATGGCCTGCAAGCGGGCGAGGTATTGCTGCGCCTGTTGTGGCTTGTCCTGTTGCACGCCGATCAAGCCCAGGCCATACAGTGCGTCAACCTGGACCGGGTCCAGCAACAGGACTTTCAGCCAGACTTCCGCCGCGCGTTGAGGGTTTTTATGCAACTGCCAGTACTGCCCTTGCTCGACGAGCAATGTCTGTGGCGTCGGACTTTGAGCGTGGGCAGCAGCCGTCCATGCGCTCATGACGGCGATGGCTAGCGTGCGGTGGTGCGCGTGCATGCGGTCTCCCAGGAGAGTTTCAGTGTTCCGTCTTCCCGGAATCGATAATGTTTATCTGCCCAGCCGAGCGCGAACAGGCTGAGCATGAAGTTGTAGTAACGCGGCGGACCGGCGTCGGCATCGGGCCTGGCCAGCGCCTCGCGCAAGGCGACTTCCACGCGGTCTCGTTGCTGATCGGCCAACCTGGGTTGCCCCTTGGCCTCAAGGTAGGGAATCAGTGCAGCCCGGAATCCGAAAGGGCTCTGACCCTGGACACTGCCGTGCAGAAGCCGGACCGTTTCCGGGGGGGAACCCGTCGCGACAGTGCTGCGGGCCATACCGTCCAGCCGTTTGAGCAGCAGCGCTGCCAGCGGTTCGGAGGTATCACTCATGCCCAGCCAGAGGTACACGCGAATGGCGTCGTAGCTGCCCGTGTCGCCGTTGATCGGGTCGCTCACGAAGACACCCGATTGTGCTGAAGTGCCTTGATAACCGACCCAGTCAGCGATGAAACCGTGGCGGCTGGATTGGGCAATCATCGTCGCGGTGTTATCGGCAATCGCTTGCCAGGGCCCGGAGGGTGCTTCCTTGGCCAGGCGCCGTAACAGCGGCAGTGGCAGGTAGCTGGGGTTCAGGCGCCAGAGAGCATCCGGCTGGACGAAACCCTGTGGTCCAGGCAGTACCATCGGGCCCAGCCCGGGCAGTTTGACGACCAGTTGCGCTTCGATCGTCGCCATCAGCTGCAGGGCGTCTTGGTGATAGTCCGGCCGATGCCACAGGCGTGCGGCTTCGAGCAAGGCGTAGGC
>NZ_JBGCUL010001055.1:0-1482 GCF_054177685.1 Pseudomonas sp. P5_A2_2 | reverse complement strand
GCTCCCGATGATGCGGCTTTGGCAATTATGAGTGAAGGTGCACTCAAGGATGTGGATAAAGATTACGCAATTACGCAACTTCTTGAAGGTATAAATCACATATCAATCTCTCCCGAAAATAGACGGCAAGTGTTTGTGGAGAGTACATATGACTGCTCGATATATACTGAAGTCTACAATAGGTTAAACGCTATCTCAGGGCTTGATTCGGGAGTTTCATTGAGTTTTGTTAGCTCGGGTCCAGCATACCCTAGGAAAGCTTTAGAAGAAAAAGTGAGACAGTATTTTAACCCTAAAGATTTATCTCTACAGGATTTTTTGACTGCGATGCGTGGCGATGGTGATTGTAGTCAAGTGATTGGAATGGTAGAGAGGCTGACCTTGGAAGGAAGTAAGACTGTCAGGGGGGTTACAGATTGGGATAAAAAGAACAAAGGTAACGAGCATGTTAAGGTGTTCGCGAGTGATTATGCTTACACCATGGAGAATGTTGCCATAGATCCAATAGCTGTGATGTTGTTTCTCCATAATAAAGAACCGAAAACCTACCCGATCTCTAAGTTTTGTCAAAATAATGTTCATTATAGTGTATGGCTAAAAAATCAAGAGTTATTGCAGTCAAGTGTTGATTGGTTTTTGAAAGAATTGTTCGATTACGATAATGCAAAGGATGTGGATGTTACATACGTTGGCATGCCTTTGGTCATACGTTCAGATAAGCGATATCTTTTACAGGATGGCCATGGAATAGCCAGGGAATTGTTCAGTAGGTATAACGAATTTGGTGCTATTGCGAGGAATGAAAATGCTCTGGGAAGTAAACTTGTAGAGAATTTTTTGCACCATACGAATGGAGAGTTTATTTCTGTGGAGTTTCAAAAGCTATTTAAGGCGTTGCAGAGTTAAGTGGTTGGTAATGTATTTGATGGCGTAGTGAATATAAAACTGCGCTATCAGCCATTGCCCTTGTAATTGCCTCCCTCAATCTCCCTCCTCGGTTCGATCAATACTTGCCCCTGGTTTCGCACGTTGCCCAGCGCTGGGTCTACTTTGAACCATTCGAAGTATTCTGCCGGCTCCCCCTGGAGCAGCACCATCTGTTCTGCCCGCTCTTTCGGTGTTGCCGGGTCCAACCATTCGCGAGCCAATTCAGGATTCAGTGCCACAGGCCTTCGGTCATGGATGTCTACCATGCCGCCAGCGCTGTCAGCAGTGATGATCACGAAGCCATCGTGTTCACCTGGTTCGTGTTCAGCATTTGGGTATTGTCCTATTGCGGCACAAAAATTCGGTATACCAGGCTGACGTAGGGTCAAGCCAACTATGTGGGAGATGGTAGGCCAGTCCCCCACCTACTGCCGTCCAGCAGCCACAAAAAAGCCCACCAGGATGGGCTTGGATGACGGAAGGTATTTAACGAATGTCCAGTTATTCATCATCCAGAACCAGCTGGGTTCGTGCGGGTCGAAAGACGGTTGGCTG
>NZ_JBGCUL010001054.1:0-1482 GCF_054177685.1 Pseudomonas sp. P5_A2_2 | reverse complement strand
ACGTCGATGCCGGTCTCGATGATGGTCGAGGCGATCAGCACGTTGAAGCGCTTGTGGTAGAAGTCGCTCATCACCTGTTCGAGTTCGCGTTCGCGCATCTGCCCGTGGCCGATGCCGATCCGTGCTTCCGGCACCAGTTCGGCGAGGTCGGCGGCGCATTTCTCGATGGTCTTCACATCGTTGTGCAGGTAATAGACCTGGCCGCCACGCAGCAGCTCACGCAGCAAGGCCTCTTTGACCGTGCTCTTGTTCTGCTCCATGACGAAGGTGCGTACCGACAGGCGACGGGCTGGCGGCGTGGCGATGATCGACAGGTCACGCATGCCCGACACCGCCATGTTCAGCGTGCGCGGAATCGGCGTGGCGGTCAGGGTCAGGATGTCGACTTCACTGCGCAGCGCCTTCAGTTGTTCTTTCTGGCGCACGCCGAAACGGTGTTCCTCGTCGATGATCACCAGCCCGAGGTTTTTGATCTTCACATCGTCCTGCAGCAGCTTGTGCGTGCCGATGACGATGTCGATCTTGCCTTCGGCCAGGTCCGCGACCGCCGCGTTCACTTCCTTGGTCGACTTGAAGCGGCTCATCACTTCCACGGTCACCGGCCAGTCGGCGAAGCGGTCGCGGAAGCTGTTGTAATGCTGCTGGGCGAGCAGGGTGGTCGGCACCAGAATCGCCACCTGGCGTCC
The DNA here is from genome assembly GCF_054177685.1 of Pseudomonas sp. P5_A2_2. Classification (NCBI taxonomy): domain Bacteria; kingdom Pseudomonadati; phylum Pseudomonadota; class Gammaproteobacteria; order Pseudomonadales; family Pseudomonadaceae; genus Pseudomonas; species Pseudomonas sp. P5_A2_2. The sequence goes on along the minus strand of NZ_JBGCUL010001054.1, from coordinate 796 downwards.
ACCGTGGACTGCAATGAACGCGGCGCGCATCGCCACTTCGGTCTTGCCGAAGCCAACGTCGCCGCACACCAGGCGATCCATCGGCCTGGGCGCGAGCATGTCTTCGCGCACAGCTTCGATGGTGGTTTGCTGATCCGGGGTTTCTTCGAACGGGAAGCCGGCGCTGAAGGTGGCGTAGTCGGCTTTCGGATCGGCGAAGGCGTAGCCTTCACGGGCGGCGCGGCGGGCATAGATGTCGAGCAGCTCGGCGGCCACGTCACGCACCTGTTCGGCGGCTTTGCGTTTGGCTTTCTGCCAAGTCTCGGAGCCGAGGCGGTGCAGCGGGGCCAGGGCATCGTCGCTGCCGGTGTAGCGGGCGATCAGGTGCAGGTTGGCCACCGGCACATAAAGCTTGGCGCCTTCGGCGTATTCCAGGGCAAGGAATTCGGCGGTCTGGCTGTCAATTTCCAGGGTCGCCAGGCCCAGGTAGCGGCCGACGCCGTGGTCGATGTGCACCACCGGCGCACCTTCGCGCAGCTCGGTGAGGTTCTTGATGACGGCATCGTTGTTGGCATCGGCGCGTTTTTCGCGGCGACGGCGCTGCATCACCCGCTGGCCGAACAACGGGCTTTCGGCAACCAGGGCCAGGGCCGGGTCGTCCAGCAGCAGGCCTTCATCGAGCGGTGCGATGGTGATCGCCAGACGTTCCTTGCCGGCGACAAAGTCTGGCCAGCTGTCGACGGTTTTCGGTCGCAGCTTCAGGCGTTCCAGCAGTTCCAGCAGCACCTCGCGGCGGCCTGCGGATTCGGCGGTAAAC
>NZ_JBGCUL010001053.1:0-1483 GCF_054177685.1 Pseudomonas sp. P5_A2_2 | reverse complement strand
GATCAGCAGCACCCGTGCCTTGCGATCGTTCGGATGGCGCTGAACGATTTCCTGCAACTGTTTCTGCGCCGCGTCGAGCTCTTGCTCACTGTGCAATGTGGTGGCCAGGTCGTAGCGGTAATCCCGGTTATTGGGCTCGAGTTCAACGGCTTTGGACAGGCCGAGCAGGGCGAATTCGCTTTGCTCGTGATGCAGCAGCCAGAGCCCCAGGGCATGTTGCAGGTAGGCCGAATCGGGTTGTGCCTGGAGTTGCCTGGCCAACAACTGCCGGGCGGCGTCGTTTTGGCCCTGTTTATCCAGCACTTCGATTTGCAGCACCAGCGCCGGCAGGTTGTCCGGTGCCAGGCGCAGGGTGTTGTCCAGCGCCTGTTGCGCTTGCTTGAGCTCGGCGTTGTGCAGGTGCAGCCGGGCCAGTTGGTATTGGTTTTCGGCGCTTTGCGGCTCGCTCTTGAGCACTTGCTCCCAGGCATCGATGGCTTGCTCCAGCGGCCCGAAATACAAGCCGAGTTCATCCGGGGACAAACCCAGCAGCGCGTTGATGGCGGCCAGGCGCACGCTTTGTTCGCTGTCATCGAGCAATGGCCCCAGCAGCAGACTGCGCTGGCCGCTCGGTACCAGGCCGCTGATACTCCTGATCGCAGCGATACGGACCTCGGGCGACTCGTTCTGCAGGTCGACAGCCGCCAGTTTCAGGGCCACCGAGCTTGGATAGTTGGGCAGCTCGGCATGCAACCAGACACGACGCTTGGGGGACAGGTCCGGGCGGCCCAATTGCTGATAGAGCACCCGTGCGGCACCGGGTTGACCACCCCGGGCAGCCGCCAGTGCTTCGCTGTAGCCATGTTGTATGGCTTCGGGAACCACCGGCTCGGTATCGCGCAGGGAAACCCACGCAAGGCCGATGACGAGCAGGGCGAAGAGGCTGATGAACAGATTGCGGCGGGACTTGGGCATGCAGGAATCCGGAAGCTGGCGAGCTTTTGCAAAGGTCGCCAGCTTCGGTCAGGCCAGGCTTTGAGTCAAACCTTGACGACGTTCACTGACGATTCAATGGGCTTGCAAACGGTGTCGACAGTAAAACCTGTCGAGGCCCCGCAGCAGTGACTACGCTTGCTGGAGGTGTCACCACGAGTGTTCCCATGCAAGCGTTGTTGCAGTACTTCAAGGCCATGCTCAACCCCGGGCCCGGGGTGTTGCTGTTTGCCCTGCGAACCATCGCGGCCGGTTTGTTGACACTGTATCTGGCGTTTTTGTTCGATCTGGACCAACCCAAGTGGTCGATCATGGCCGTGGTCATCATCAGCCAGCCACTGGGCGGCATGGTGCTGGCGCGCAGTTTTGGCCAAGTCATCGGTACCACCATGGGGGCGGTCGTAGCGGTGGCAATCATGGCGATATTTGCGCAGGCACCGCTGCCGTTCATCACCACCCTGGCCCTGTGGCTGGCGCTGTGCACCGCTGGTGGCACACTGTTGCGCTACAC
>NZ_JBGCUL010001052.1:0-1492 GCF_054177685.1 Pseudomonas sp. P5_A2_2 | reverse complement strand
GTCCAGGGCGCAGTTGAACAGCCCTGCGCGCTGCCTTATCGCGCCCTGCAGCCCGTCCAGGAATATCTTGAAAGTTGTCTGCCGGTGACCGACGCCGATGCCGATTACCTGTGGTTGATTCAGCCCGATGGCCAGGTCAGGCGAGTCGGCAACGCCGCCTGGAACCGCGAAGACGGGGTGTTTGCCGCCGCAGGCAGCACCATTCTGGTGCCCGTGCGCAACGATGATCCGGACCTGCCCACACCCGACTTAAACGAGCAACTTGCCCAGTTTCTCGCCACCCAACCGCTGCCCGAGGTGGCCCCTTGAAGTTACGTTTCGCCGCCGTAGTGTTGTTGCCCTACAGCCTGGCTCATGGAGAGCCGCGTTTTACCCAGAGTGATTTTGGTGGCGTGGGTTTGCTGCAAACCCCCACCGCACGGATGGCTCCCGCCGGCGAATTCAGCCTGAACGCCAACCGGACCGACCCCTATTCGCGCTATAGCATTTCAATACAGCCCCTTGACTGGCTGGAAGGCAGTTTYCGTTATACCGCTATCGGCAACCAAAAATACGGGACCGAGGCATTAAGCGGCGACCAGGTCTATAAAGACAAGGCGGTCGATGTCAAAGCCCGCCTCTGGCAAGAAAGCCACTGGTTGCCCGAGGTCGCGCTCGGCTTTCGGGACGTTGGGGGCACCGGCCTGTTTTCCAGCGAATACTTTGTGGCGAACAAACGTTACTACGATCTGGATTTCAGCCTGGGCATTGCTTGGGGCTACATCGGTAACCGCGGGGATTTAGAAAACCCGCTGGGGTACCTCGATGAGCGCTTTGATACACGCCCGGTAAACACGGGCGCGGACGCGGGCAACGTCAATACCAACTTGTATTTTCGAGGCTCGCCCGCGTTGTTTGGCGGTGTGTCCTATCAGACGCCCTGGTCGCCCTTGAGCTTGAAACTCGAGTTCGACGGTAACGACTACAAGCACGAGCCATTCAACAGTAGCCTGAAGCAGGACTCGCCCATCAACATCGGGGCGGTGTTCAAGCTAACTGACTCCGTCGATTTGACCGCCGGTTGGGAGCGCGGCAACACCGCGTTGTTCGGTATTACTTTTCATACCAATTTCGCCAGCCGCAAGGCGCCGGCCAAGCGCTACGACCCCGCTGTCGAAGCGCTGCCGGCACGCGAGCCAACCACGCCGCTCGACCAGGTCGACTGGGCGGGAGTTTCCAAACGGCTGGAAAACAACTCAGGTTATAAGGTCGAGCGTATTGCTCAGCGCGATTCCGAGCTGATTGTGTATGGCGAGCAGTCGCGCTATTTCTACTCCGCCAAAGGTGTGGGCCGGGCCAGCCGGATTCTGGACAACAGCGCGAATGACGAAATCGACTGGTTCACGATGGTGAACAAGCGTTACGACATGCCTGTGGACGAAGTCAGTGTGCCGCGCGACACCTTCCGGGCCGTGGTGAACAACCAACAAGACCTCACAGACCTGCACCGCAC
>NZ_JBGCUL010001051.1:0-1495 GCF_054177685.1 Pseudomonas sp. P5_A2_2 | reverse complement strand
GGATGGATCGCCCTGGCATCCGCTCTACCTCGCGAAGGCTTGAGCGCAGCCTCATTAATCCCGCCAATGCCTCACGGCTTTCTTCACAAAATGTGCGGCCAGCAGAGGTCAGTTGGACAGGATAGGTGCCACGATCCACCAACTCCGCACCTACCCATTCTTCAAGAGACTTTATACGCCTCGACAAAGCCGACTGGGTCACACAGCGAACCTCCGCAGCCCGAGAAAAATTCTTCCACTCCGCGACCGCCAGAAGATCATCCAGCCATTTGATTTGCATACCGACACCTCATGTCCCGAATGAGCAGTTTACTGCGCCCCAGCGAGGAAGAAGCAGCAGTTTCGAAAACTATTCTAAAAGCGCATGAGGCTATCGGGATTACTCATCACGCCCTTCCAGGCCCGACCCTAGAATCGAAAACGTTGGTGCGAGGCCACAGAGCTTCGACCGAATGACACTTGTCTCCTGCCAAGTAAAAAAAAAGCAAAAAAACCACTTGAGGAAAGCTCCGTGAAGAAAAATAAACTTCCGCGTCGGATCGCAATTGGCATCGCCTTGGGCGTGCTTGTCGGATGGGCGTGCCACCATTTCGCAGGGAGCGAACAAAGCGCCAAAGAGATCGCGTCTTACTTCTCGATGGTCACCGACATATTTTTACGCATGATCAAGATGATCATCGCGCCCCTGGTATTCGCGACGCTGGTCGGTGGCATTGCCAGCATGGGAAATTCCCGCTCCGTTGGACGCATTGGCCTGCGAGCCATGGCCTGGTTCGTCACCGCATCGGTAATCTCGCTGGCAATCGGCATGGGACTGGTCAACCTGTTCCAGCCCGGTGCGGGACTGAACATGGAGGTCGTCCAGCATGCGGCAAGCCCCGTGGTGAACACCGGGGATTTCAGCCTCAAGGTTTTCATCAGTCACGTGTTTCCCCGCAGCATTGCTGAAGCAATGGCCAACAACGAAATCCTGCAAATCGTGGTGTTCTCGTTGTTCTTCGGATTTGCCCTCGCAGGTGTGAAGCGAGCGGGTTACACAACGATTGTCGATGGCATCGAAGAGCTGGCCAAGGTGATGTTCAAGGTCACGGACTTCGTCATGGCTTTCGCACCAATTGGAGTTTTCGCAGCCATCGCATCGGCGATCACTACTCAAGGTCTTGGCTTGATAGTCGATTACGGAAAGCTGATTGCCGAGTTCTACCTGGGCATTGTGATTCTGTGGTGCGTGTTGTTCGCTGCCGGCTACCTGTTCCTCGGCCGCTCGGTGTTTACCTTGGGCAAGCTCATCCGCGAACCTGTTCTGTTGGCATTCTCGACTGCCAGTAGCGAGTCCGCCTATCCGAAAACCATGGAGGCACTGGAGAAATTTGGTGCGCCGAAGCGCGTATCCAGCTTCGTTCTACCGTTGGGGTACTCATTCAACCTTGATGGCTCGATGATGTATCAAGCGTTCGCCATCATGTTCATTGCTCAGGCCTACAACGTCGACCTG
>NZ_JBGCUL010001050.1:0-1496 GCF_054177685.1 Pseudomonas sp. P5_A2_2 | reverse complement strand
GGGTGATTAGCTCAGCTGGGAGAGCGTCTGCCTTACAAGCAGAATGTCGGCGGTTCGATCCCGTCATCACCCACCACTCCCGAGATACTTGCGAAAGCAAGAGGTAGGCTGAAATGCCTCCACCGACGCGCAGCGGTAGTTCAGTCGGTTAGAATACCGGCCTGTCACGCCGGGGGTCGCGGGTTCGAGTCCCGTCCGCTGCGCCATATTTTCCGAGTCGGGCATGCCTGGCTCGAGATTGAAAAGCTACTGAGTTTTCAATCAGACGAGTTACTTGAGCATCTGCTCAAAGCGATACGCAGCGGTAGTTCAGTCGGTTAGAATACCGGCCTGTCACGCCGGGGGTCGCGGGTTCGAGTCCCGTCCGCTGCGCCATATCTGCCCCGAGGCCCACTGAACGCCTTGGAGCTACGAAGAAAGCCGTTGGTTCACTTCGAGTCGATAGCAAAGACCCTGGTCGAAAGGCCGGGGTTTTTTGTGTCTGAAATTCAGGTTTTTCTCCTCTCGCCTTTTTCCAGACGGACCTTTCTGCGTGCCTCTTCGCATGAATGGCCGATTGGAGCTGCGACGCCGTCGTTCAGCGGCGCCTCTGACCTCGCGCTACCGAGATTCACGGCTACAGTTAACGTGCTGCGTCGAGTAGTCGCGTTTTTTTGATTTGTCAGTCAGTTTTTGGTTTTCCGTAAGGCCATAAGCCTATAAACTTAACCTTTCGGTCAGCTTTGCACTGTCAACAACAGCCTTTTGCATCGTCGAAAAGGGCTTCTGCAAGACTCGAGATTTCCAGTACATAACCAGAAGGGCGGACCCCATAACCGCCCAGAGGATGATCCATGTCCAACCGTGATATATCCCGGCGCTCGTTCCTTCAGGGCGGGCTGGTAGCGGGTGTGAGCGTGACGCTCACGCCATTGAGCAGCCAGGCGCTGGCCGCCTTGATGGAAAACAGCGTGACCGTGCCGTCCGAGCAGTGGCTCGGCAACAATGGCAAGGCGCGCGCCCGTAACGATGCCTTGTCCAAGGTCTGCGGCAGCAAGGTCTTTGCCCGCGACATCCGCGCCAAGGACATGCCGGGCTGGCCGCAGCAGCAGGGCCACGCCATGCTGCTCAAAACCATCAAGGCGGACCGCATCTACGCGGGTCTGGACCTTTCATGGCTCGGTACCGAGTTGCAGCCCGACCGCATCGTCACCGCCGAAGACCTGGTCAAGGACGGTATCGTGTTCCCTGAGGAGCACGCCCCGGATCCGCTGTTGCCGGCCGGCAAGGTGCCGATGTTCATCGGCCACCCGGTGGCGATCCTGATCTGGAACGACTTCGAGCGTTTCCGTCAGGCCAAGAACCAACTCAAATTCAATGACAAGGCGATTCGTTACGGTGCCCAGGTACCGTTCTACGAAGGCGATCCCTACGGCAGCTTCCGCTACGTGCGTGTCGGCGGCGCGACCTCGGCGGATGAAGACGAGTTCGCCAGCCTCAAGGATTCGATCCTGTTC
>NZ_JBGCUL010001049.1:0-1497 GCF_054177685.1 Pseudomonas sp. P5_A2_2 | reverse complement strand
CCATGAAAGACTCCAGGGCCATCGGCCACAAGTGAGAAGAATCAAGCAGACGAACCGCACGCAGGTTTATTCCCACATGCGGTGTTTATTTTTTCTGACGTGGAATAACCTCCAGTTTCGGACGTCTTCCTAGTCCCAAGCGTAGCGACTAGTCAGAACTTCATGAACGATATCGACGAACAACTGAGGGAAATCATTCCCCGATTGCGACGCTTTGCCGTGTCGTTGACGCGCAACACCAGCAGCGCTGACGACCTGGTGCAGGCGAGCCTGGAGCGGGCATTGTCGAGTTGGAGCGGTAAACGCGCCGAGGGCGACTTGCGCGCCTGGCTGTTCTCGATTGTCTATCGGCAGTTTCTCGATGCGCACCGCCGCTCCCGACGCTATGCGCGCATGCTCGAATTCTTCACCGGGCGTGACGATGCCCAGCCCTCGGTGGAGCGCTCCGTTATCGCTCAATCGACCCTCAGCGCTTTCGACCGACTGCCTACCGAGCAACGCGCGCTGCTGCTCTGGGTGTCGGTGGAAGGACTGAGCTACAAAGAGGTCGCCGGGATTCTCGACGTACCCACCGGCACCGTGATGTCCCGCCTGTCCCGGGCTCGCCAGGCCCTGCGCCAACTCAGCGATGGCGAAATCAACCGCCCTTCCCTGCGGAGACTCAAATGATCAGCATGCCCCCCAGCGAGTGTGACCTGCACGCCTATGTCGACCACCAACTGAGCGACGCCGACCGACGCCTGGTAGAGACTTTTCTGGCGAGCAATCCGCAAATGTCCGCGCAAGTGCGCGCCTGGCAACTGGACGCCCAGCAACTGCGCGCGGCCCTCAGTGGTGCCATGCAGCAACCGGTCAACCCGAATCTCGATCCAGCCGTGATTCGCCAACGTATGCAACGCCAGTCCCGTCGGCATCTGGCCAGCGCGGCGGTGCTGTTGATCGCGGTCAGCTTCGGCGGTTTCAGCGGTTGGCAAGCACGGGAAATGACACTGGCAAGCCCCCAGCTGCCAATGACCGATGCCCTGCAGGCCTATCGCCTGATTGCCCAGCAAGGCCTCCTCCCGGCCGATTACAAAGTCAGCGCGGACGGTGATATGCAAGGCTGGCTCGACCGTTACTTCACACAGGCCAATCGCCTGCCCGACCTTTCGGATGCCGGCTTCAAACCGGTCAGTGGGCGCCTGCTGAGCACCGAGCAAGGCCCGGCGGCGATGGTGGTCTACGAGAACCAGGGCGGGCAGAAAATCAGTTTCTACGTGCGCCCGCCAGGGCCGAAAAACTTCCTGCTGCCCCGCGGCAGCCGTAGCGATGACGGGCTGCAGGCCGAGTACTGGTCAGGAAGTGGCTATAACTATGCGATAGTCAGCCCGGCGGATACGCCTGCGGCGCGGATGCTCAAACAGACCACACAATTCTAATGACCACAACGGCCCCCCTGTAGGAGCGAGCCTGCTCGCGATAGCGGTCTGTCAGGCAACATTTCAGTGACTATTAGAC